>JAEERN010000069.1 GCA_016285815.1 Clostridiales bacterium | reverse complement strand
AGCCAGCCGCTGGAGCTGCCCAGCGCGGGCAGCGTGTTCAAGCGGCCGGAGGGGCACTTCGTCGGCCCCATGGTCGAGGCGTGCGGCCTGAAGGGGCGGCGCGTGGGCGGCGCGGCCGTTTCGGAGAAGCACGCGGGCTTTATCGTGAATCTGGGCGGCGCCTCCGCCGCCGACGTGCTGGCGCTGATCGAGGTCGTCCGGGCCGAGGTCTTCGCCCGGTTCGGCGTGGCGCTGGCCTGTGAGATCCGGCCGCTGGGGCTGGGGCGGGAGGCGATCTGATGTCCTTTTCCGCCGAGGTGAAGAACGAGCTCTGCCGGATCCAGCCGGCCAAGGCCTGCTGCGCGCTGGCGGAGCTTTACGGCATGGTGCTGTACGCCAGCGTCCTGTCCGGACAGGAGATCCGCGTCTATACGGGGACGCCGCGGCTCAGCCGCCGGATCCTGAGCCTGTCCGAGGCGGTGCTGGGCGAGACGCTGCCGTGGGAGGTGAGCGGCGGCGAGGGGCGCAGCTCTGTGGCGCTGACCGACCGCGAGGCGGTGAAAAAGCTCTGCGCCCGCTTCGACTATGACGTTTCGTCGCAGGTGGCGTGGCATCTGAACGGGTGGCACCTGATCGAGGACTGCTGCCGCGGTGCCTTTCTGCGGGGGATCTTTTTGACGGGCGGTTACGCCGCCGACCCGGAAAAGGGCTATACGCTGGAGATCTCCGGCACCCACGCCGCGCTGACGCGGGAGGTGTCCGCCCTGTTGGGCGAGATGGAGCTGAGCCCGGGCTGCGTCCGCCGGCGGGACGAGCACGTGCTGTACTATAAGGACGCGGACCGGATCGAGGCGTTCCTGACCCGCGCGGGGGCCCACCGGGCGGTGATCCGCCTGATGGAGGCCCGGGTCATCCGCGAGATGCGGAACCGGATCAACCGCAAGGTCAACTGTGAGACCTCCAACCAGTTCCGGACGCTGGATACCGCCGGGGACCAGCTGGACGCCATCGCCGCCCTGCGGGCGGCGGGCGAGCTGGAGCGGCTGGACGATACCCTGCGCGAGGCGGCGCGCCTGCGCGAGGAGCATCCCGAGGCCACGCTGGCCGAGCTGGCCGCGCTGGCCGAGCCGCCGGTGTCGAAGTCCGGCTTCAACCACCGGATGCGCCGTCTGACCGCCCTGGCGGCGGAGCTGCGGCCCGAGAAGAAGGAGGACCGATGAGAGAGTTCGTTCACCTTCACGTACACAGCGAATACAGCCTGTTGGACGGCGCGTGCCGGATCAGCGAGGCGGTGGCCCGGGCCAAAGAGCTGGGACAGACCGCGCTGGCGATCACGGACCACGGCGTCATGTACGGCGTTTACGATTTCTGGAAGGCGGCCACCGAGGCGGGGATCCGCCCCGTCATCGGCTGCGAGATCTATCTGGCCCCCCGGACGCGCTTCGACCGCACCTATGAGCTGGACGCCGAGTCCGAGCATCTGATCCTGCTGTGCGAGAACGAGACGGGCTACCGCAATCTGATGAAGATCGTCAGCGCCGCGTGGATCGAGGGGTTTTACGTCAAGCCCCGGGCGGACGTGGACCTGCTGCGGCAGCACGCCGAGGGGCTGATCTGCCTGTCGGCCTGTATCGCCGGGCGGATCCCGCGGCTGATCCTCAAGGGGCGCTATGAAGAGGCCAAGGCCTTTGCGCTGGAGCTGTCTGGGATCTTCGGGCCGGACAACTTCTATCTGGAACTTCAGGATCACGGGATCCCCGAGCAGAAGACGGTCAACGCTGCCCTGCTGCGGATGCACGCCGAGACGGGCCTGCCGCTGGTTGCCACCAACGACGCCCACTACGTCCGCCGCGAGGACGCGGAGCTTCAGGACGTTCTGATGTGCATCCAGACGGTCAAAAAGCTGAACGACCCGGACCGGATGCGGTTCGGGAGCGACGAGTTTTATCTGAAGAGCGGCGACGAGATGACGGCGCTCTTCCCCTCCGTCCCCGAGGCGCTGGAGAACACCGTGCGCATCGCCGAGCGGTGTCACGTGGAGTTTTCCTTCCAGGGCTACATCCAGCCCGTCTTCCCGCTGCCCCCCGGCGAGACCGACAGCGCCGCCTATCTGCGGCGGCTGTGCGAAGAGGGGTTCACGCGCCGCTACGGGCCGGACGCGCCCCAGGGACACCGCGACCGGCTGGCGTACGAGCTGGACGTCATCACCCGCATGGGATACGCCGACTATTACCTGATCGTGGCGGACTATGTGAACTATGCCCGGCGCACGGGGATCCCCGTGGGCCCGGGCCGCGGCTCCGGCGCGGCCAGCATCGCCGCCTACTGCATGGGGATCACCCAGATCTGTCCCATCCAGTACGACCTGTCCTTCGAGCGGTTTTTGAACCCCGAGCGGGTCTCCATGCCGGACTTCGACGTGGACTTCTGTCCCAAGCGCCGGGGCGAGATGATCGACTATATGGTCCGGCGCTACGGCGCGGACCACGTGACCCAGATCATCACCTTCGGCACCATGGCCGCCCGGGGCGTCATCCGGGACGTGGGGCGCGTGCTGGACCTGTCCTACGCCGAGGTGGACAAGATCGCCAAGCTGGTCCCCAACGAGCTGCACATCACCATCGACAAGGCGCTGGAGAAGTCGTCCCAGCTGAGAGAGCTGTGCGAGGCGGAGCCCGCCGTCCAGCGGCTGATCCGCATCGCCCGGGGGCTGGAGGGGATGCCCCGCAACGCCTCGACCCACGCGGCGGGGCTGGTGGTCACGCCCAGGCCCACGGTGGAGTACGTCCCGCTGTCCAAGAACGACGAGGCCGTGGTCACCCAGTTTCCCATGAACACCGTGGCGGAGCTGGGGCTGGTCAAGATGGACTTTCTGGGGCTTCGGAACCTGACCATCATCGACGACACCGTGCAGCAGGTGCGGAAAAAGGTGCCGGATTTTTCCATCGAAGCCATCCCCGACGACGACGCGGCGACCTTTCAGATGCTGGCCGAGGGCAAGACCTGCGGCGTGTTCCAGCTGGAGAGCAGCGGCATGACCGGCGTGGCCGTCGGCATGAAGGCCCAGTCCATCGAGGAGATCTGCGCCGTCATCGCCCTGTACCGGCCGGGTCCCATGGCCCAGATCCCCAAGTACATCGAGGGAAAATTCCATCCGGAAAAAGTCACGTACCGCCATCCGCTGCTGAAGCAGGTGCTGGGCGTGACCTACGGCTGTCCGCTGTATCAGGAACAGGTCATGGAGATCTTCCGCGTGCTGGGCGGGTATTCGCTGGGCCACGCGGACATCGTGCGCCGGGCCATCAGCAAGAAGAAGATGTCCGTGCTGGAGCACGAGCGGAACAGTTTTATCTACGGCAACGCCGACGAGGGCGTCCCGGGCTGTGCCAGCCGCGGGATCGACGCGGAGACCGCGGCGGAGATCTTCGCGGACATCGAGGGCTTTGCCAGCTACGGCTTCAACAAGGCCCACGCCGCAGCCTACGCCATGGTCAGTTATCAGACCGCGTATCTCAAATGCCACTATCCCGGCGAGTACATGGGCGCGCTGCTGTCCAGCGTGCTGGACAGCGCGGGCAAGGTGGCGGAGTACAGCGCCGAGTGCAAGGCTCTCGGCATCGCCATCCTGCCGCCGGACGTGAACCACAGCGAGGACGGGTTCACCGTGGAGGACGGGAACATCCGCTTCGGGCTGGTGGCGGTGAAGAACGTGGGCCAGAAGCTGATCGAGGATCTGGTGCGCGAGCGGCAGGAGAACGGCCTGTTCCGCAGCTTTGCGGAGTTCTGCCGCCGCATGAGCGCCTACGACTTCAACAAGCGGGTCGCCGAGGCGCTGATCCGCTGCGGTGCCTGCGACGGGTTCGGCCTGTTCCGGTCCCAGATGCTGGCCATGTACGAGGAGCTGATCGACAGCGCCTCCCGGGAGCTGGCCCGGAAAAACGAGAACCAGTTCTGTCTCTTCGGCGAGGAGGAGATGCCCGAGACTCCGGAGCCCGAGCCGCCGGACATGGAAGAGTTCTCCCGCCGGGAGCTGCTCACCATGGAAAAAGAGACCGCGGGCATCTATCTGTCCGGCCACCCGCTGGACGAGTACGTCCGCGACTTTGAGGTCTCCCGCGTCACGCCCCTGTCCGAGATCGTCGGCGAGACGGGCGAGGGGGGCGAAGAGGAGAACGCCGGGCCGGACCTGAGCATGGACGGCAAGTTCGTCACCGTGGGCGGGATCGTCACCTCGGTGAAGCAGAAGATCACCAAGACCAACCAGACCATGGCCTTCGTGGGGTTCGAGGACCTGACCGGCAGTCTGGAGATGCTGGTGTTCCCCAAGACGCTGACCGCCTGCGGCGGCTATCTGCGGCAGGAGAACGCCGTGGTGGTCCGGGGCCGGGTCAGCATCCGCGAGGGCGAAGAGCCCAAGCTGATCTGCGAGGACTGCCGCCCCGCGCGGACGGCGGCCACCGTCGAGGCCGAACAGAAGGCGGCGGCCGAGGCGGCCGCCTTCCGCGGGCCGGAGGCGCCGCCGCCCTACGACGAGAGCAACCGCCGCACCGTGTTCGACGGGCCGCCGCATCCGGCGCCTGCCGCCCAGAAGAAGCTCTTTCTGAAGGTCGCGCGGGAGGAGCCCGCGCTGTTCCGCCGGCTCAAGGGGCTGTTCCAGATGTTCCCCGGCGAGATGCCGGTGGTGATCTGGGTCAGCTCGACGAACAAGCGCCTGTCCGGCGGCGCGGAGAACCTGGTGAACGGGGATCCGCGCTTTCTGGCGGAGCTGGAGCGGCTTTTGGGAAGCGGCTGCGTCGTGGTCAAGTGAGGGCCGCGGCGGCGCAGGTTTTGGTTGACGGGCCGCCGCGATTGGTCTATAATAAGAGATACTGATCTCAAAAAAGGGAGGAAGCCGGTGAAATGGAAGATCTGGTCCTGAAAAGACAGCCGTACAGCGCCGAGGCGGAGCAGGCGGTCATCGGCAGCATCCTGGTGGCGCCGCAGGCCTTTTCCTCGGCGATCTCGTCGCTGAAGGCGGACGACTTTTACGTTCCGGAGAACCGGAAGATCTACGAGGTGCTGACGGCCATGTTCACCGACGGCGTGACCATCGACCCCATCACGCTGCTGGACCGGCTCAAGGAAGCGGATCTCTACGACGACGCCGGCGGGCGCGCCTATCTCTTCAAGGTCATGGAGGCCACGCCCTCGGCGGAGAATCTGGAGGAATATGCGGCCATCGTGGCGGGAAAGGCCAAGCTGCGCCGTCTGGCCGCCATCACGGGCGAGGCCAACGCCCGCGCGCTGGGCGAATCCGGCTCCTTTGCCGAGCAGATCGAGTCGCTGGAGCAGCAGCTGTTCGAGCTGCGCGGGGACAACACCGGCCGGGGACTCGTGAGCATCGAGTCGGCCATCAACGACAGCATCCGCGAGATGCGCGCGCTGGCTCAGCAGAACGGGAAGCTTCCCGGGATCCCCACCGGGTTCCGCGATCTCGACTATTACATCACCGGTCTGAACCGGTCCGATCTGGTCCTGCTGGCGGCCCGGCCGGGCGTCGGCAAGACCAGCGTCGCGCTGAACATCGCGCGCCACGCCGCCGAGAACGGCGACGGAAAAAAGGTGCTGATCTTCAACCTGGAAATGAGCCGGATCCAGCTGGTGCAGCGGCTGCTGTCCAGCGAGATCTCGGTGGAGCTGGGCAAGCTGCGGACGGCGAACATGAGCAAGGACGAGTGGGCCCGTCTGGTGGACGGGGTCATGCGGCTGCGCCGGCTGCCCATCTATATCGACGACACCTCCAACATCTCAGTGGCGGAGATCAAGGCCCGCGCCCGCCGGGAGCGGGACGTGGGTCTGGTGGTCATCGACTATCTCCAGCTGATCCGCGGTGGCCGCCGGGACGGGAACCGGGTCCTTGAGGTCAGCGAGATCAGCCGGTCGCTGAAGATCATGGCCAAAGAGCTGAACATCCCCGTGCTCTGTCTGTCCCAGCTGAGCCGCGCGCCGGAGCAGCGCAAGGACGATCCCAAGCCCAAGCTGTCCGACCTGCGCGATTCCGGCGCCATCGAGCAGGACGCCGACATCGTCCTGTTCCTCTACCGCGAGCCGGAGAAGGAGAACGAGTGCGAATGCATCATCGCCAAAAACCGGCACGGGCAGACCAAGTCCGTCACCTTCCACTGGCAGGGAGAGTTCACGCGGTTCACCACGCGCGACCGGACCCATGAAGAGCCGCGATAAGGCGTTTTACCGGGAAAAGGTCCTGGGCTGGATCCGCCGGAACGGGCTGATCGCCCCGGGCAGCCGGGTGGTCTGCGCCCTGTCCGGCGGAGCGGATTCGGTGGCCATGCTGCTGCTGCTGCGCGAGCTGGGGCCCGCGCTGGGCGCGGAGCTCTGCGCCGCCCACGTGGACCACATGCTGCGGGGAGACGAGTCCCGGCGGGACGCGGCGTTCTGCGAGGCGCTGTGCCGGCGGCTGGACGTGCCCTTCACCCTGCTGCGGGGCGACGCGCGGGCGAAGGCCGGCCGGGAGGGCCTCGGCACGGAGGAGGCGGCGCGCAAGCTGCGCTATGAACTGCTGGCCGGGCTGGAGGCGGACCGTATCGCCGTGGCCCACAACGCGGACGACAATCTGGAAACGGTGCTGATGCGGCTGGTCCGCGGCGGCGGCGCGCGGGGACTGTCCGGCATCCCGCCGCGCACCGGCCGCGTGGTCCGGCCGGTCATGGTCCTGACCCGGGAGGAGACCGAGGCGGTCTGCCGCCTGTGGGACGAGGCCTTCGTCACCGATTCGACCAACGCGGACGAGGCGTTCCTGCGGAACCGCCTGCGCCGCCGGGTGGTGCCCGAGCTGAAGGCGCAGGCCGGCGCGGTGCCGGAGCGGGTCCTGGAGAACAGCCTGATCCTGCGGGACGAGGACGAGTTCCTGGACCGCCAGGCGGCCCGCGCGCTGGCCGACAACGGCGGGCGGCTGGACCGGGCGCTGCTGGAGCGCACCGACCGGGTGCTCGCGCTGAGGATCCTGCGGCAGACCGCGGCGCAGGCCGGCGCGGAGCTGGACGGCGCCGCGGCGCGGCGTCTGCTGGAGACGGCCCTGTCCGGGCGGGCCCGGTTTTCCGTGTCCCTGCCCGGCGCGGACTTCCGCGGCGAATACGGGGCCCTTTCCTTCCGGGCGAAGGCCGGCTCCGACGAGCCCTTTCCCGCGTCGCTGCTGTTCCCCGGCGGGACGCGGTCCGTGGCCTTCGGCGAATGGCGCGTGTCCGTGGGGGCGGCGCCGGCGCAGGAGAAAAATATTTATAGAATATTCAACATTTTTGAGACGACTTCTGCTACAATACAGGGTGCTTTGGTGGTGCGCGCCGCCGAAAGCGGCGACACCTTCCGCCGGAACGCGGGCAGCGGGCGAAAGCCCCTGCGCCGGATCTATTCCGACCGGAAGCTGACCCTGCGGGAGCGGCGGCAGACGCCGGTGCTGGCCGACAGGGCGGGCGTGCTCTACGTGCCGGGGCTTGGCGTCAACGCGGACCGTCCGGCGGCGGACGGCGGCGAAAAGGTCGCGATCATTTTTGAAAAAAAACGGCAAAGCGGTCAATAATAGAAATCATAAGGTAAGGCGGTAAAAGACGATGGAGCTGCACAGAGACGTGGAACGGATCCTTTTGAGCGAGGAGCAGATCAAGAAGCGCGTGGCGGATATCGGCCGGGAGATCTCGCTGGACTATCAGGGGCGCAAGCCGCTGCTGGTCAGCGTCCTCAAGGGATCGGTGGTGTTCATGGCGGACCTCATGCGCGAGATCACGGTGGACTGCGACATCGATTTCATGAGCGTTTCCTCTTACGGAAAGGGACAGAAGACCACGGGCGTGGTCCGCATCCTCAAGGATCTGGACCACGACATCAACGGCAGACACGTGATCGTGGTGGAGGACATCCTGGACAGCGGTCTGACGCTGTCGTATATCCTGGAGCTGCTGAAGACCCGCGGAGCGGCCAGCATCCGGCTGTGCACCCTGCTGGACAAGCCGGACCGGCGGAAGGTCAGCGTTGCGGTGGACTATTCCGGCTTCACGGTGCCGGACGAATTCGTCGTGGGCTACGGCCTCGACTATGCCGAGCTGTACCGGAACCTGCCGTACATCGGCGTTTTGAAGCCGGAAGTCTACACGAAATAGCGCGGCGCCCGGCCGGGAAAGGGAAACGGCGGCCGTCTGCGCTTTTTGGGGAAAGGTGTGAATCAGTTGAAAAAGAGAAACCTGCAGGGCGTCCTCGTCTACGGCGCGATGCTGGTGCTGCTGATCATCGGTCTGACGATCCTGATCCGCAGCAGCAGCAAGAGCCCGGACGTCGTCACCTATTCGGACGTGCTCGACTATTTCCGGAACTCTGAGGTCAAGGAGTTCACCGTCGACGACACGAAGCTGACCATGGTCATGAAGGACGGGACGGAGAAGACCTATAAGGTCCCGTATCTGTCGCTGTTTTTGAACCAGATCAACGAGATCATGGACGAAAAGCGCGCCGCCGGACAGGAGGTCCCGACCCGGTACGATCTGATCCCGGCCCGCGAGGTCCCCTGGTGGCTGTCGCTGGTGCCGTATCTGCTGCTGATCGGCGTGGTGGTCCTGCTGTGGTTCTTCATGATGCGTCAGGCAAACGGCGGCGGAAAGGCCATGAGCTTCGGCAAGTCCCACGCGCGCGTCAACGTGGGGAGCAAGAACCGCGTTACCTTCGCGGACGTGGCGGGGGCGGACGAGGAAAAGGAAGAGCTCTCTGAGATCGTCGATTTTCTCAAGGAGCCCAAGAAGTACACCGAGCTGGGCGCGCGGGTGCCCCGCGGCGTGCTGCTGGTGGGCCCTCCGGGAACGGGCAAGACCTATCTGGCCAAGGCCGTGGCGGGCGAGGCCGGCGTGCCGTTCCTGTCCATCTCCGGCTCGGACTTCGTGGAGATGTACGTCGGCGTCGGCGCGTCGCGCGTGCGCGATCTGTTCGAACAGGCGAAGAAGAGCCAGCCGTCCATCGTCTTCATCGACGAGATCGACGCGGTGGGCCGCCAGCGCGGCGCGGGTCTGGGCGGCGGTCACGACGAGCGGGAGCAGACGCTGAACCAGCTGCTGGTGGAGATGGACGGGTTCACCGTCAACGAAGGCGTCATCATCATCGCGGCCACCAACCGGCCGGACATCCTGGACACCGCGCTGCTGCGTCCGGGCCGGTTCGACCGGCAGGTCTATATCGGCATGCCGGACGCCAAGGCCAGAAAGGCCATCCTTGGCATCCACGCCCGCGGCAAGACCTTTGAGTCCAACGTGGACTTCGAGGAGATCGCCCGGGCCACCATCGGCTTCAGCCCGGCGGATCTGGAAAACCTGCTGAACGAGGCGGCGCTTCTGGCCGCGCGCCGCAAAAAGACGAAGATCGGCATGGACGAGATCTCCGAATCGGTCATCAAGGTCCAGATGGGCCCCGAAAAGAAGAGCCGGGTCATCTCCGATCTGGACCGGAAGCTGACGGCCTATCACGAGGCGGGCCACGCCGTGGTGCGGCGCTTCCTGCCCACGCTGTCGCCGGTCCACCAGGTCTCGATCATCCCCCGCGGCCGGGCGGGCGGCTATACCATGTGGCTGCCCAAGGACGACAAGACCTACGTCTCGCGTAGCGAGATGTACGAGTCCATCGTCTCGGCGCTGGGCGGCCGCGTGGCCGAACAGATCTTTTTGGACGACATCTCCACGGGCGCGTCGTCCGACATCGCCTCGGCCACGGACACGGCCCGCCAGATGGTCATGAAGTACGGCATGAGCGACGAGATCGGCCCCATTGCCTACGGCTCGGAGAGCAACGAGGTCTTCATCGGCCGGGACTTCGGAACGGTGCACAACTATTCCGAGGAGATCGCCTCGAAGATCGACGGAGAGATCACCCGGATCATCAAGGACGCCTATCGCAGGGCGGAAGAGATCCTGACGGAAAAGGCCGACCGGGTCCACGCCGTGGCGGCGTTCCTGCTGGAGCACGAAAAGATGAACGCCGCGGAGTTCAACAGCGTTTTCGGCGAAAACGAGGGGACGCCCGCGGAGGACGCCTTCGAGGAAGAGGCCCGGGCCCGGGCCGAGGCCGAGGCGGCGCGGAAGACCGCGGAGGCGGCGCCGGCGGAGCCCGGCGACGGGACCGGTCCGGCCCCGGAGGGCGGAGACGGCGCGGCGTCCGCTTCGGCGGAGGACGCGGCGGAAGACCGCGGCGGCGAAGAAGAGTAAACATGGCGAGGACAGTCCTTCTGACCGTCGGCGCGGCGGCCGGGAAGCGGAGTCTTGCGGGATTTTTACGGAGCAGACTGTGCGCCTCGCACAGTCTGCTCGTTCGCTTGAAGGCCAACGCGGCCGTGACGGTGAACGGGGCCCCGGCCCGCATGGACCGCGTGCTGGCCGGGGGCGACGAGGTCGCGGTGCGGATCCCGGAGACGTGGGAAGAGTCCGGCGAAGAGCCGTCGCTGATTCCGCGGGCGCAGAACGTCCCCGTGCTGTTCGAGGACGAGGATTTCGCGGTGTTCGACAAGCCCGCCGGGATGCCGTCGCACCCGTCCCGGTGCCACCGGGACGACACGCTGGCCAACGACTTTGCGGCCCGGTATCCGGGCGTGGTCTGCCGGACGGTGACCCGGCTGGACGCGGGCACGTCGGGCTGTGTGCTGGCGGCGAAGAACATGCTGGCCGGCGCGGTGGACCGCGCCGCGGTGACGCGGATCTATTACGGCGTCACCGACCGGCCCGTGCCCTTTTCCCGCCGCACCGTGTCCGCGCCCATCGAGCGAGAGGTCCCGGAGCAGCCGCGCCGGACGGTGCGGCCCGGCGGGAAGCCGGCGGTGACCCACATGGCCCGGGTGGCCTCGGCGGGGCCGTATACGCTGCTGCGGTTCCGGCTGGAGACGGGCCGGACCCACCAGATCCGCGTGCACTGCGCCCACGAGGGGATCCCCCTCTGCGGCGACGCGCTCTACGGCGGGACGGAGGGCGTTCTGGCCCGCCCCGCGCTGCACGCGGCGTTCCTCTCGCTGGTCAGCCCGGTGACAGGGCGGCGGATCACGGCGCGGGCCCCGCTGCCGAAGGATCTGAAGCGGCTGCTGGGGCGGTGAACCGCCCTTCCCCGCGCGGGGGAGGAGCGGAGAGAAAAGACAAGGAGGCGATGGCGGCGTGACGGGAAAGAAACTGGCGGGCTATGCGGCGGCGTCCGCCGCGCGGGTGGCCGCGGCCTGGGGCGCGGCGCTGACCCTGACCATGCTGGTCCGGCCGGGGGATGTTTCGCGGATCCGGTACAGTCTGGAGAACCTGCGCTTCACGGGGATCGCGGCGCTGGCGCTGTTCGCGGCGCTGACCGCGGCGTCGGCGCTGACCGCGCGAAAGCTCCGGCCCGGAACGGTGGACTACGCCGCGTTGCTGGCGGCGGCGGCGGCGCTGGCGGCGACGGCGTCTTACCGCTTCGCGGGCATCTACTACGCGGCGGCGTGCTGGGTGATCGTGGCCGCGGCGGCGGCCCTCTGCCTGACCGGCGACCGGCTCCGCCTGCCGGAGCGGGAGCTGGGGGACCGCGCCTCGCGGATCGTCTCGGCGGCGCTGGCGGCGGGGATGTTCGTCTTCGTCGCGCTGGTCTGTCTGGCGCGGTACGCCGCGTATTACGCGCCGACCTACGACTTCGGCATCTTTGCCAACCTGTTCGAGAACATGCGCAAGACGGGACTTCCCGTCACCACCTGCGAGCGGGACGCGCTGGTCTCGCATTTCACCGTCCACATCTCGCCGGTCCTGTACCTGCTTTTGCCGGTCTACTGGCTGGTCCCGCGCCCCGAAACGCTGCTGGTGATCCAGGCGGCGGCGGTGATGTCCGGCGCGGTGCCCGCGTGGCTCCTGGCGCGGAAAAAGACGGGTTCGGCGCTGTGGGCGCTGGTCTTCGCGGCGGTCTGGGTCTGTTACCCCGCCTTCGTCTGCGGGACGTTCTTCGATTTCCACGAGAACAAGCTGCTGGCGCCGCTGATCCTCTGGACCCTCTGGGCCGCCGAGAACGACCGGCGCGTCCCGTTCTGGCTCTTTCTGGGGCTGACGCTTCTGGTCAAGGAGGACGCGGCGGTCTACGCGGCGGTCATCGGGCTGTACGTGTTCTTCGGCCTGCGCCGGCGCGGCCGCGGCGCGGCGGCTTTCGCCCTGTCCGTGGCGTATTTCGTCGGGGCGGTGGCGCTGCTGTCCGCCGGCGAGGGGGCCCAGATCTGGCGGTACGACAACATCGCCGAGGGCGGCTTCGCCGCGCTGATCGGCGCGTGTCTGCTGAACCCCATGCGGGTGCTGGGCGAGTGCGTCAGCGCGGAAAAGATCCCGTTCCTCGTGCAGATGCTGCTGCCGCTGGGCGGGCTGCCGCTGGTGCGGAAGCGGCCGGCCGGCTATCTGCTGCTGATCCCGCTGGCGCTGGTGAACCTGATGCCGGATTACGTCTATCAGCACGACGTGGGGTATCAGTACGGCTTCGGCAGCGGCGCGCTGCTGATCTATTCCGCCATGGGCGCCGTCGAAGAGTTTTGGCCCCTTCTGCGGCGGACCAGCGCCGTGTGCGCCGCGGGCCTGTGTCTGGCGGCCGCGCTGTCCTTCTGCGCCACCGGCGCGCGGGGGGACCTCTATTTCGACTATTACCGGGAAGAGGCGGCCCAGCGGCAGGCCATCGACGGGGCGCTGTCCCTGATCCCGGCCGACGCGCCCGTGGCGGCGTCCACGCTGTTCACGGCCCATCTGGCCTTTCACGACGAGGTCTACGATCTGGACGATACGACCCGCTTTCCCCGGTATCTGGCGCTGGATCTGCGCCGGATGACCGAGACGGAAGAGGCCGCGCGGCTGTCCGAGCTGGACTGGCTCGGCTGTGAACGGCTGGAATACGTCCCCGGCGTGGTGGCCGTCTATCGGACGGGGAACTGACCCCGCCGCGGCCTCCGGGCAAGAAGGAAAAAGCCCCCTGCGCGGCGGATCCGCCGCGCAGGGGGCTTTGGAACGTTCGGAGAGAAACGCCGGAACGCAGGGGAAACGCGGGTGCGGCGGGGCAGCCCGTCCTGCCTGCGCTTTGCCGCAGCCGTGGAGGCGAGCCTTCCGGCGCACACGGAAACGACGGCGATCGCGTTCCGGATCACGGCGAAAAGCCGGAATCCAACGGGAACGAGCGTCAAAAGACCCTCTTTTGCCTTTGCCGGGCGAAAAGAGGGTCCTTTTTGCGGGAAAAGCGCGGCGGCCGTCAGGGCAGGACGACGGCGCCGCCCAGCTCGTTCAAGAAGTCGCCCCCGGCCAGGATCGCGGCCATCTCGTACGAGTCGCGGGGCAGCGTGCGGCACAGCAGGGCCGCGAGGCCCTGATGGCCGCGGTGGTGGAAATCGGTGCCGGCGGTGTAGATCATGCCGGCGGCCCGGGCGCGGCGGACGGTGTCCGCCACGGAAGAGTTGTGGTGCGGGTGGGCGTTGAGCGCCTCGACCCCGTCCATCAGGGAAAAGTCCTTCAGCGTGCACCCGGTGCGAAGAGGGTGCGCCTGGAGCAGGAAGCGGCCCGGCCGGCGATAGGCCCGGCTGAAGTCTTCGAAGGTCATGTCCAGCATGGAGATGATCTCGGGATAGTCTCCGGGCCCGATGCCGAACAGCAGATAATCGTTGTTAAAGCCGGGGAAACGAAGCTCGGCGCCTAGGATGACGGGAAGGCCCAGCTTGTCGCCGGCCTCTTTGGCGGAAAAGTAGTCGTCCAGCCACAGGCCGTCGTCTCCGCGGCCGCGGGACAGATGGTTGGTGACGCAGACGGCGTGATAGCCGGCTTTGGCGCAGAGGGAGACCATCTCGGCGGGGGGCATCTCGCTGCAGCTGCTGGCGGGGTTGGTGTGGGCGTGCAGCTCGACGCGGTACGGGTATTCCGCGCGGAGCTGCGCCTCGATGCGGGCGATCAGATCGTTCATGAAGGGGGCGTTCTCTTTCCGTTGGATTTGCGCCTTCGGCACGGGCCCATTATACCATAGCCGGCGGGGAAAATCCAGCGGCGCGCGAAAAAACGCGGACCCGAAGCAGAAAAATTTCCGCCCCGGGTTGACATCCGCGGCCAAAGGTGGTATCATAGGCGACGGAAACGATCTTCAGCAGGGTACAGAGATACCGGCAGGGTCAGCATAGTCGTTGTGACAGCGTTTCGCTGCCGTGAGACGTTTTGCGTCCCGCCGGGTGTCCGGCGGGATTTTTTGATGGGAAAGCGAGGGATCCGCGTGGCGGGAACGGCGGTGCGCCTGTGCGGCGTCGAACTGAAGAACCCGGTGATCCCGGCCAGCGGGACCTTCGGGTTCGGCCGGGAGTTCGCCGAGGTTTACGATCTCAACGTACTGGGGTCCCTTTCGATCAAGGGCACCACGGCCGCGCCGCGCTTCGGCAATCCGACGCCGCGCATCGCGGAGTGTCCCGCGGGGATGCTGAACGCCGTGGGGCTGCAGAACCCCGGGGCGGACGCGGTGGCGGCGGACGAGCTGCCGAATCTGGCGCGGCTCTTTTCCGGGCCGGTGATGGCCAATGTCAGCGGGTTTTCCGTGTCCGAATACGCTTCGGCGGCGGAAAAGCTGGACGCGGCCGAAAACGTGGGCTGGATCGAGCTGAACGTGAGCTGTCCCAACGTCCACGGCGGCGGCATGAGCTTCGGGACCGATCCGCACGCCGCGGCCGAGGTGACCGCGGCGGTGAAGCGGGTCTGCCGCAAGCCGGTGATCGTCAAGCTGACGCCCAACGTGACGGACATCCGGGAGATCGCCCGCGCCTGCGAGGCGGCGGGCGCGGACGGCCTTTGCGCCGTCAACACGCTGCTGGGCATGCGGATCGATCCGGTTCGGCGGCGGCCCGTGCTGGCCAACGTCACCGGCGGCCTGTCCGGCCCGGCCGTGCTGCCCGTGGCCCTGCGCTGCGTGTGGCAGGTGTGGGAGGCGGTGAAGATCCCCGTGGTGGGGTCCGGCGGCGTCTCGCGGGCGGAGGACGTCCTCGAAATGATGCTGGCCGGGGCGACCGCCGTGGAGGTGGGCGCGGCCAATCTGGTGCGGCCGACCGCCTGCCGCGATATCGTGAACGACCTGCCCGCCGCCATGGAGCGGTGCGGCGTCAAAGATCTGGAGACCATCATCGGAGGTGCACATGGAGCGTGACGTCATCATCGCCTGTGATTTCGCGGGCAAAGCCGAGTGTCTGGAGTTCCTCGGCCTTTTCGGGGACCGGAGGCCCTTCGTCAAGATCGGCATGGAGCTTTTCTATGCGGCGGGGCCGGAGATGGTCCGCGCGCTGAAGGAGCGCGGTCACAAGGTGTTCCTGGACCTGAAGCTGCACGACATCCCAAACACGGTGGGCCGGGCCATGAGGGTGCTGTCCGGTCTGGGCGCGGATCTGTGCAACCTGCACGCCGCGGGGGGAAGCGCCATGATGCGCGCCGCGCGCGAGGGCCTGACCCGGCCCGACGGCACGCGGCCGCTGCTCATCGCCGTGACCCAGCTGACCTCGACGGATGCGCGGACCTTGCGGGACGAGCTGTTGATCGGGGCCTCCATGGAAGGGACCGTGACGGCGTACGCCAGGAACGCCGCGGCCTGCGGGCTGGACGGCGTGGTCTGCTCGCCGCTGGAGTCGCCGGCCATCAAGGCCGCCTGCGGCGGCGGGTTTTTGACGGTGACGCCCGGCGTCCGCTTCGCCGGGGGCGAGACGGGGGACCAGTCCCGCGTGACGACGCCCGCGCGGGCGCGGGAGCTGGGGTCGGACCTCATCGTCATGGGCCGGCCCATCACCGCCGCGGCGGACCCGGCGGCGGCCTATGTCCGGGCGCGGCGCGAGTTCTGCGGGGAGGAGCGGGCATGAAACACCTGATCGACATCCTGGACCTCTCCGTGGAAGAGGTCGAGCGGCTGTTGGAGCTGGCCGGACGGATCCAGGACGCCCCGGCGGACTATGCCGAGCGGTGTCGGCGGAAAAAGCTGGCCACGCTGTTCTTCGAGCCGTCCACCCGGACGCGGCTGAGCTTCGAGGCGGCCATGTACGAGCTGGGCGGGAACGTGTTGGGCTTTTCCGAGGCGCAGAGCTCGTCCGCGGCCAAGGGCGAGAGCGTCTCCGACACGGTGCGGACCGTGGGCTGTTACGCCGACATCATCGCCATGCGGCATCCCAAGGAGGGCGCGCCGCTGGTGGCGTCGCTCCGCTCGCCGGTGCCCGTCATCAACGCGGGCGACGGCGGCCACAACCACCCCACGCAGACGCTGACGGACCTGATGACCATCCGGCGGGAGCTGGGAGGCTTTTCCGGCCTGACCGTGGGCCTGTGCGGCGATCTGAAGTTCGGGCGCACGGTCCACTCGCTTCTGGCCGCGCTGAGCCGCTATCCCGGCGTGCGCTTCGTGCTGATCTCGCCGGAGGAGCTGCGCCTGCCGGAGTACAACAAAAAGGCGCTGGAGGCCAGCGGCGCGGACTGGCGCGAGACGGAAAGCCTGGAAGAGGCCATGCCGGAGCTGGACGTGCTGTACATGACCCGGGTCCAGCGCGAGCGGTTCTTCAACGAGGCGGACTATCTCCGCCTGCGCGACAGCTATATCCTGACGCCGGAGAAGCTGGGCGCGGCCCGGGCGGACATGCGCGTCCTGCATCCGCTGCCCCGGGTGAACGAGATCTCGGTGGCGGTGGACGACGATCCCCGCGCCGCCTATTTCCGGCAGGTGAGGAACGGGAAATTCGTGCGCATGGCCCTGATCCTGACGCTTCTGGGCCTTGGGGACTGAACGGACGGAAGGAGAGGACGGACATGGTCATCGGACAGATCGAAAACGGCATCGTGCTGGACCACATCACTGCGGGGCGGGGACGGGAGATCTACGACATCCTCGAGCTGGACCGGCTGGACTGCATGGTGGCGCTGATCAAAAACGCAGACAGCGTCAAGATGGGGAAAAAGGACATCATCAAGGTCAACGAGGTGGTGGATCTGGATCTGGACGTCATCGGCTATCTGGATCCGGGCATCACGGTGAACGTGATCCGGGACGGCAAGCTGGCCAAGCGCACGCGGCTGGCGCTGCCCCGGCGGGTGTGCGGCGTGATCCGCTGCCGCAACCCGCGGTGCATCACCTCGGTGGAGCAGGAGCTGGAGCACGTCTTCCGCCTGTCGGACAGCGAAGAGGGCGTCTACCGCTGCATCTACTGCGACACCCGCGCCGAGCGCGGCGCGGAGTAGCGGGAAAAGAGAAAACGGCGCGCCGCACGGCGGCCGGGAGACGGGATCCCGGACCAGCCCCGCGGCGTTTTTTCCGTCCGCGGCAGGATTTACAAAATGTTCTTGCCAGAGACGGGGGGATGCGCTATAATAGACGCAGAAAAACGAAAGGGGGCGAAAAGCGCGGTGAAGGTCTGTGCCGTGGATCTGGGCGACAGCCGGACGGGCGTCGCGTTCTCCGATCTCAGCATGACGCTGGTGGGGGAGACGACGGTGATCCGCGAAAAAAACACGGCGCGGCTTTTGGAAAAGCTGGCCGCGCTGGTGCGGGAAAAGGGCGCCGCGGCGGTGGCCGTGGGCTGTCCCGTCAACATGGACGGCACCCGGGGCCCCCGGGCCGAGCGGGCCGAGGGCCTGGCCGGCGAGCTGCGCGGACTTACGGGGGTGCGGGTGGATCTGGTGGACGAGCGGCGCACCACGGTGGACGCCCACCGCATCCTGAGCGACAACGGCGTTTTCGGTAAAAAGAGGAAGGACACGGTGGACGCGGTGGCGGCCTCGTTGATACTGGAGACCTATATGGGGATCCGAAGACAGGAGGAACAAAAGGGATGACGCTTCAGGAAAAGATCGTCCGGATCAACGGCGAGAGGAACAAGTCCTATTGGGCGGGCCGGATCGCGGCGGAGCTGGAGTACCTCGCGCGGCTGAGCGCCGCCGAGGACGGGAAGTTCGACCGGGACGTCGGGCTGGCGGCGGATTCGCTGCTGGGCTCGCTGGACAGCGACGGCGTCATCACCGACGCGGCGGCGCGCTTCGCGGAAAAGCTGATGTCCCAGTATTCCGCCGAGTGCCGGCGGCTCACCGTGATCTGCGCGGGCCACGCCCACATCGACATGAACTGGATGTGGGGGTTCCAGGAGACCGCCGCGCTGACGGTGGACACCTTCCGCACGGTGCTGGACCTGATGGACGAGTATCCGGACTTTACCTTCAGCCAGTCCCAGGCCTCGGTCTATCGCATCGTGGAGCAGTACGCCCCGTGGATGCTGGAGGAGATCCGGGAGCGCATCCGCGAGGGGCGGTGGGAGGTCACCGCGTCGACGTGGGTCGAGGCGGACAAGAACATGTCCTCCGGCGAGGCGCTGGTCACCCACATCCGAAAGACGAAGAGCTATCTGTCCGAGCTGTTGGGGATCGACCCCGACGGGCTGGATCTGGACTTTGAGCCGGACACCTTCGGCCATTCGGCCAACGTGCCCGAGATCTGCGCCGCCGGCGGCGTGAAGTACTATTACCACTGCCGCGGCTTCGCGGACGAGTGCCTGTACCGCTGGCGCTCGCCCTCCGGCGCCGAGCTGCTCTGCTATCGCGACGGGCCCTGGTACAACGCCGAGGTGGGGGCGGACTTCGCGCTGATGGCGCCGGAGTTCTGCCGCCGCTACGGCACGGACTGCATGATCCGGCTCTACGGCGTGGGCGACCACGGCGGCGGGCCCACCCGGCGGGACGTGGAGCGGCTGGCGGACATGGCGGCATGGCCCGTCATGGCGACGGTGAAGTTCGGCACCATCGGCGAGTTCTTCCGCCGGGTCGAACCCGTGCGGGAGGGGCTTCCCCTCTGCGGCGGGGAGAAGAACTTCATCTTCACCGGCTGTTACACGTCCCAGTCCCGCATCAAGATGGCCAACGCGCTGGGCGAGCGGCGGCTCACCGAGGCCGGCGCGCTGGCCGCCATGGCGGACGCGTTCTGCGGGGAAAAGCTGGGCGAGACGCTGGACGCCGCCTGGGAAAAGGTGCTGTTCAACCAGTTCCACGACATTCTGCCCGGAAGCGGCAAGATCGACACGCGGGAGTACGCCATGGGCGGCTTCCAGCAGGCGCTGGCCGCGGCCAACATCATCTCCGCCCGGGCCATGGCGGACGTGGCCGGCGAGGTGGACGTGTCGCTGCTGCCGGAGGACCTGAGCGGCGGGACCGTGTCCGAGGGCGCGGGCGTCGGCTTTGCGCTGGACCAGCCCTCCGGCTTCGCGCTGCCCCGGACCGAGCGGGGCCGGGGCCGGAACCGGGCCTTCGTGCTGTTCAACCCGTCCGCGGCCGCTTCGGCCGGCCCGGCGGAGCTGACCGTCTGGGACTGGCCGGAGGACGCCGGCCCCATGCGCCTGCTGGACGCCGAAGGGCGCGAGCGGCGGATGCAGATCCTGGAGCAGGGCAAAGGCTTCTGGGGACACCGCTATACCCGTCTGCTGGCCGACACGGCGATCCCGCCCATGGGGTGGGCGGCGTGCTGGATCACCGAGGGGCCGCAGAGGATCGTGCCCTTTGACGAGTGCGGCTGGTTCGACCGCGGCGACCGCGTGGACGAATACGGCGACGGGCCGGTGGTCCTGTCCAACGGGAAACTGACGGCGGTCTTCGACCGCCGCACCATGAAGCTGGTCTCGCTCCGCACCGGTTCCGGCGCCGAGCTGATCGGAGCGTCCGGCTGCCGGTTCGAGCTGGTGACCGAGGACACCGTCCGCGGCATGACGGCGTGGCGCGTCGGCTGCCGCAGCCGGGTCACGGACCTGAACGAGGCCGGCCCGGTCCGGGTGACGCGGGTCTCCCGCGGGGCTCTGCGGGAAGAGGCGGAGTACGAGATCGCGTTTTCTTCCTCGACACTGCGCGCGCGCGTCTGGCTGGACGCGGGCGAAGAGATGCTGCGCGCCGCCGTGACCGTGGACTGGCATGAGCGGGGCGACGGGCGGCAGGTCCCGTCTCTGGTGTTCACCGCGCCGCTGGGCTACGAGAGCCGGAGCGCGCTCTGCGCGGTGCCCATGGGCGTGGTGCGCCGCGCCGCGGCAGACCACGACGTGCCGTGTCTGGGGATCCTGGCGCCGGAGAACGCCGCCGACCCGTCGGCGGAGATCGCGGCGCTGGCCGCCGAGGGCAAATACGGCTTCCGGTTCGACGGGACCGGCGCGTCGGTCTCGCTGATCCGCTCGTCCACCGAGCCGGACCCCTGTCCGGAGCAGGGGCTTTCCGACGTGCGCCTGGCGCTGTGCGTCTGCCGCCGGCGCGGCGACGCGATGCTCGCGGCCAACGAGGCCTTCCTGCGGCGGACGGCGGTGCAGAGCGTCCGGCCCCACAAGGGGACGCTGCCGGCAAAGGGGTCCTTCGTCCGCGTCGAGGGCGCGGCCCTCAGCGCGGTGAAGCCCGCCGCCGACGGCAATGGGATCGTCGTGCGCGTGTTCAACCCGCTGTCCGAGGCGGCCGGGGCGAAGATCTCGCTCTGCCGCGAGCCGGCGGGGGCCTTCCGCACGGACGCCTGTGAGCGGGACGGGGAAGCCCTGGCCCGGACCGGCGGGACCGTTTCGCTGGAGCTGCCGCCCCAGGGGACGGCGGCGGTGCGGTTCACCAAGGCCTGAAGCCGCCCGCGCGGTCCGTTGCAATCGGCCGCGGGTTGTGGTATAATAAAACGAACAGAGCCGTCCGGCGCGGAGGGACCGCGCGCGGACGGACGGAAAGGGGACGATGGGCATGGAACAGACGGCGTCCGGTCCGAAGTACGGAAGGGTCCTGGTCAAGATCAGCGGAGAGGCGCTTTCCGGAAACGGATTCGGGTACGACTGGGACGTGGTCCGGGCCGTCTGCCGCGCGCTGGCGGATTGCCGGGAGCTGGGGGCCCAGGTGGCCGTCGTCGTGGGCGGCGGAAACTTCTGGCGCGGCGCCAAGGCCGTCGGGATGGAACGGTCCCGGGCCGACCACATGGGCATGCTGGCCACGGTGATGAACGCGCTGGCGCTGGCGGACCAGCTGGAGCAGATGGGCGTTCCTGCCGAGGTGCAGACCGCCGTCGACATGCCCCGCATCGCCGACCCCTTCACCCGCCGGGGCGCGGTGGCCGCGCTGGAGGCGGGAAAGATCGTGATCTTCGGCTGCGGCACGGGCAGCCCCTATTTCTCCACGGACACCGGCGCGGTGCTGCGCGGGGTGGAGATCGGGGCGGACGTTGTGCTGCTGGCCAAGAACGTGGACGGCGTCTACGACGCGGATCCGCGGCTGGACCCCAACGCCCGGCGGTTCGACCGCATCACCCACCGGGAGATCCTGGACCGGGGACTGAGGGCGCTGGATCTGACGGCCACGTCTCTGGCCATGGACAGCGGCGTTCCGCTGCTGCTGTTCGCGCTGGAGGACCCGCAGAACATCGTGCGCGCCGTCCGGGGCGAGACCGTCGGCACCGTGGTCACGGCGGACTGAGCCCCGCGCAAGAGCAAACGAGGAACGGAAACACCGACATATCGACACAAGGGAGGAAACGACATGAAAGACACCTATCCGGAGATCGAAAGCAAAATGAAAAAGACCATCGACGCGCTCTCTTACGAGCTGTCGACCATCCGGGCCGGCCGGGCCAACGCCTCGGTCCTGGACAAGGTCAACGTCGAGTATTACGGCACGGCGACCCCGCTGAACCAGATCGCCTCCATCTCCGTGCCCGAGCCGCGGGTGCTGCTGGTCTCGCCGTGGGACCCGTCGGTCCTCAAGGCGGCGGAAAAGGCCATCCTGCAGTCCGACGTGGGCATCACGCCCATCAACGACGGGAAGTCCCTGCGTCTGACGTTCCCCCCGCTGACGGAAGAGCGCCGCCGGGATCTGGCCAAGACCGTCCGCAAGTACGCCGAAGAGGCCAAGATCGCCGTCCGCAACGTCCGACGGGACGCCATGGACAAGTACAAGGCCATGAAGAAGAAGAGCGAGATCACGGAGGACGACCTGAAGATCGTCGAGAAGGACGTTCAGGAGCTGGTCGACAAATACGTCAAGGAGACGGACAAGGTCGCCGCCGCCAAGGAAAAAGAGATCCTCGAAGTCTGATGGGACTTTTTCGAAAAAAAGAAACCGGCGAGCGTGCCGCGGCAGTGATGCCGCGGCATATCGCGGTCATCATGGACGGCAACGGCCGGTGGGCCAGAAAACGCGGTCTGCCGCGGGGCGTGGGTCATTCGGCGGGCGCTGAGGCCTTTCGCACGCTGGTGCGCTACTGCGACAGTCTGGGCATCGAACAGCTGACGGTCTTCGCCTTTTCCACGGAGAACTGGAAGCGCCCGCAGGACGAGGTGGACGACATCATGGATCTGCTGCGCAAGTACCTGCGGGACTGCTGTACCCAGCTGGCGAAGGAGAATTTCCGGCTGCGGTTCCTGGGCGATCTGGACCGGCTGCCGGAGGACATCCGGGAGCTCATCGCCCGGAACCGGGTCATATCCGAGACCTGCACGGGTATAATAGTGAACGTGTGCGTCAACTACGGCGGCCGGCTGGACGTCGTCCGGGCGGCGCAGAAGCTGGCCGGACAGGTCGCCGCGGGCGAGCTGTCCGCCGGCGAGATCGACGAGGACGTCTTTTCCCGGGCCCTGTGGACGGGGGGGCTGCCCGATCCGGATCTGGTGATCCGGACCGGAGCCGAGTCGCGGCTGTCCAACTTTTTGCTTTGGCAGAGCGCGTATTCCGAGCTGTATTTCACGGACACGCTCTTTCCGGACTTCACGCCGCGCCGCCTGGACGAGGCGCTGCGGTGGTATGCCGGACGAAACCGGAGATTCGGCGGCGTCAAGGCGTAAGGCCGCCGGGGGACATGCCCCGCGGCGATTCGGCGCGGGCGCGGCGAAAAGAGAGGATGAGGAACATGCTCAAACGAATACTCTCCGGCGCGGTGGGGATCCCGCTGGTGCTGGGGATCATCCTGTTCGCGCCCGTCTGGGCGCTGGCGGCGCTGCTCTCCTTCATCTGCGTCTTCGCGCAGATCGAGTTTTTGCGGAACACGGGGATCACGCGGTCCCGGTTCGTGCTGGTCTGCGCCTGCGTCTTCGCGGGGCTCGTGCCCTTCTGGTGCTGGGCCGGGCTGGGGTTCGAGGCGCTGCTGGCCGGGATCGTGGCGCTGACGATGACGCTGTTCGGAGCGGCCATGTTCGGCGGGAAGATCAGATTCGCCGAGCTCGCGCCGGTCTATTTTTCGGCGCTGGTCGTCCCGCTGATGTTCTCGTCCCTGGTGGGGATCCAGAGCAGCGAGACCGGCGCCTATCTGGTGTTCTTTCCCTTCGCCGCGGCGTGGATGTCCGACATCGGCGGCCTCTTCTGCGGCCGATGGTTCGGCCGGAAAAAGCTTTGCCCCGCCATCAGCCCCAACAAGACCGTGGAGGGGGCCGTGGGCGGTCTGGTCTTCGCCGCCGTCGGCGCGGCGCTGTACGCCGTCGTGCTGCGGTTCGCCTTCGGCGTTTCCCCCAACTGGGCGGTGATGGTGCCGCTGGGGCTGGTCTGCAGCGTCACGGGCCAGCTGGGCGACGTGATGTTCTCCTTCGTCAAGCGCGAGCGGGGCATCAAGGACTACGGCCGGCTGATCCCCGGCCACGGCGGCGTGCTGGACCGGTTCGACAGCGTGGTGACCACCGCGCCGGTGGTCTGGTTCGCCATGAGCGTGTTCACGCTGGTGACCCTGTGAAACGGGCGGTGACGGTGCTGGGATCCACGGGTTCCATCGGCACGCAGACGCTGGACGTGGCGGCGCGTCAGGGGATCCCCGTGGCGGCCATCGCCGCGGGAAAGAACGCGGCGCTGGCCGAGGAACAGGCGCGCCGGTTCCGGCCGCGTCTGGCGGCCATGGCCGACGAGGCCGCCGCGGCGGACCTGAAGGTCCGTCTGGCGGACACAGACGTCCGCGTGCTGGCGGGCGAAGAGGGCGTGTGTGAGGCCGCCGCCGCGGAGGGGGCGGAGCTCTGCGT
>JAEERN010000068.1 GCA_016285815.1 Clostridiales bacterium | reverse complement strand
TACGGCTTCGGCACGGTCGCCGTCCGCACAGGCGGCGGCCTGACCACGGTCCGGGAGGAGATCCCGGGCGATGGCCGGCCGGCCCGCATCGTGCTGGAAAATGGCTGTCTGCGGATCGCCATGCCGGCCGGCGAGACCGAGCCGCGGGGCCTGTTCGGCGGAGGGCGGAAGCGCCGCCTGGAGATCGAGCTGCCGGCCGGCACGGCGGAGGCGCTGGATACCGTCCGGATCGAAGCGGTGTCCGCGGACAGCGAGCTGACCGGGCTGAAGGCGCGGCGGGCGGTCCTGGCGTCTGCGTCGGGCAATTTTTCGCTGATCTGCTGCGAGATCGGAACGCTGTCGGCCACCGCGGCTTCGGGAGACGTTTCGCTGCGGAAAGGCTTTTGGAACGAGGGACGGATCGCGACGGGCTCCGGCGATCTGTCCGTGATCGGCTGTCGGCTGCGCCGGCTGGAGCAGTATTCGACCTCCGGCGACGTGTCGATCCTGACCAGCGCCGCGGAGGAACTCGTCTTCCGCACCGTTTCGGGCGACGTGGACGTCAAGGGCTCGGTGCGGGCGCTGCAGGCGGCCACAGTCTCCGGCGATCTGCATCTGGTGGCGGCGGCCGCGCCGGAGCGGCTCTTTTTCCGGAGCACCTCCGGCGACGGGAAGCTGCATCTGCCGGAGGGCACGGCGTTCACGCTGGACCTGTCCACGGTGTCCGGCTCGCTGCGCACCGGCCCCTTTACCGGAGAGCGGGAGGAGAGTTCCCGGCACACGGTCTTCCGCTGCGGCGGAGACGGTCCGGTCTACGAGATCCGGACGACGTCGGGCGACGTGAGCCTGCACGTCAACCCCGCCGCGCCGGGAGAAACGGTCTGACGGCGGGACGGGACGGCGTTCGTCTCCGTCCGCGCGGGAACGGGCCTCTGGCGGATCGCTCCGCCGGGGGCCCGGTTTTTTGTCTGCCGCCTGCCGCCGGGAGTCCGGTTTTGCGCTTTTCTTTTTTCCGGCAGATGCGGTGCCGCCTGCGCCGGGGAAGCGGTTGACTTCTTCTTCAAATCGTGATACAATTCTTTTGCCGCGCGCGGGACGAGCGAAAGCCTGCCGCGCAGGCGAAGACGCGCCGGAGCGCTCCGCGCGCGGGCAGTCCCGCCGCCGCCCCCCCGAAAACCGCATATCCGGGTGTAGCCCAGTTGGTAGGGCGCCAGCTTTGGGAGCGTGTAACACCCCCGACATCCGGGCAAAATCCGAAATCCCGCAACCCCTTGCAAGCATTGGCGTTTTGGCACTTCATGGCTTCCACAAAAACTCCGAAAACCGCCGTTTGACCACATGTTTGACCACAACGGCAGAACAAGAAAATCGAATATCCGGGTGTAGCGCAGTTGGTAGCGCGGGTGGTTTGGGACCATCAGGCCGCAGGTTCAAATCCTGTCACTCGGACCAAAAAGGCGGTTTTTACCGCAAAAAGCCGCAGGGAGCGCCTCTCTGCGGCTTTTTCTATCTTAAACTTGATCTTGTACCTTGTCGATAATTCTGCGATGGCTTATACCAAAATCAGAAAGGTAATACATTATGGGAGCTATAAATATTTTTCAAATGGAACGATCTTACAATGTTTCATATTTTATGAGACTACTCTACCCGCTTTTAGATGAAAGTCAAATTGACATTTATTTTGATGAGAAAAAGGCGTTGCCTGCCGCGTGTGTACCTATCGCAGGAGTTATTGATACACTTAAAGGAAAAGGGAAGGCAGTTAAAGTCCATTTTAGAAATGATTCATACCTTGGGAATATTCATTTCGATCAACCATACAAGGTGGACAAGCATCCAGATTCTTTGGCGTTTCCATTTTCGAAAATATGGAAATTTACAACTTTTGATGAAGTTACTCGCCTTGTAAATGCTTATTTAGATGAAATATCATCCATTATTCCATGTTCATCAGGTCTCATTGAAGGGTTAGAATGGAGTCTAAATGAAACAATGGACAACGTTCTCCAACATTCCAATGGCGGCACAGGTTATATGATGGGAGTTGTGCATAAATCGACTAATTTTATTCTATTTTCAATTTTTGATAATGGACAAGGAATTTTTAACTCACTACGAGACAGTGCATATCATCCCAGAACCGCAATCGATGCTATTTCTTTGGCAATTCAGGAGGGGAAAACGCGAGATAAAAGCATTGGACAAGGAAACGGATTATGGGGACTGAATAATATAATCATAAGCAATCAAGGGAAATTGGAGATTACTTCCCACGGAAGTTCTTTAGTTTTATATAGCGATGGAACTTCTGCAAAATACCTTGATTTACCTGTCCTCGACACCAAACACGCAACTACTACAGTTAATATCTCATTTAACTACAATAATCCGATATCTGTGTCAGATGCATTGGGTGGTTATATTCCTTCGGATATCAGATATGAGGATAAGCTTGATGATGATAATTGTTTGAATTTTGTTCTAATAAATGAATCATCTGGATTTGGAACCAGAATCGCAGGAGAACGTTTGCGAAACAAAGTTTTAAACTATTTAAACCGAATCAAGAATCCAAGTAAAATAGCAATAGATTTTTCAGGAATATCTATGATTAGTTCTTCCTTTGCTGACGAATTTATAGGAAAGCTTATAGCGGAACTTGGCTTCTTCAGATTCACAAAAATAATTACGCTTTGTGGTGTTTCTCCTACAATTGAGCCCATAATTAACCGTTCAGTTAGCCAAAGAATGGCGGTCTTGTACCATGAGTAGATTTAAAAACCGAATTGGCATATTACTTCTTTGTTTACTCCGCCGCAGTTCCTGACCTGCCCGAAGCCTTCTTCCGCTGCTGCTTTTCTCCCTTGATTCTCTCCCGCACCTCGGCGATCATCTGCTCTAACAGCACTTCACACTCCTCCTTTGTCTTGGCGTAGACCGTATGCACCTCGCGCTTGCCCTGAGCGTTGGTGGGCGAATAGCGCCCCTCAAAAAGGTGGTCGTTGAGTTCGTAGATCCCGCCGGCGCCGGGCTTGCGCGGAGAGGAGCGGATCAGGACTCGGCGGTCTCGGGGAAGACCGCCGAGACGTCCTTGATGATCACCTGCCCGCCGGTGAACAGATAGATCGCACGGCTTCCGGGACGTCTGCGCTGCGGCGGGTGTGTCCGGCAAACAGCCGCGGCCGGAACCGCCGCGATTTTCGGCGCGTGCTAATCGCTCACCTTGGTCATGGTCGCACCGTCCGCTCCCGACTGATAACTGGTGACCAGATGATACTCATCCACAAAATGGATGCGAAACACGTCTTTCTTGACTGTGTCGGACGCGGTATGTCTCCATTCCGTAGGGATCAGGAAGTCTCCCGTGCCCTCCTCAATGGTGAAGGTCCGACCGCCGCCCATGTCAAAGATCTGCCGGGCCATTGCCTCGTCGACCATCACGCCGTCTGCGATCCTGTCGCCTTTCACGTATATGCCGTACAGGGGATACCCTTCCGGTGCGCCGTCTATGCTCCATTTTCCGAGGCTCACGATCTCTTCCTCTGTTTTCAGGCTGATCAGCACATGCGGCACGGACATCTTGAACAGGATCGTTTTGTCCGGCGCGTCCAGCTCCGGGTCCTTGCCCGGTTCATACAGCCGAAGCTCCTTCGGCTGTCCTGCCAGCATCCAGCCGATCACGGTGCTTTGGACCCGGATCCAGCCCTCCTTGTTGACGGAAAATTGCCAGTCCGCCTTGACGGCGCCGTTGGACAGTGGCCCGAACGCCGCGGTATAGTCGCGGAACGCAGATTCCTTTTGACCTTCCTTCAGCGTGTCCTTGATCTCAAAGGTGACGGCGGTGTTCAGTTTCACGCGGAATTCTTCGATGCGTTTCTGCTGCTCCCGCCACAGATCCAACTCCAGGTCGCGCTGCACCTCCTCCAGGATCGGCTCCAGCATTTTCAGAAGGTCGCCCTTGTAATCGGAGGTAATGGCCTTCTTGGTGTCGGCATCCGGCCAGCCGCGGCCTTGCTGCCCCACGTCGACGAGGATGTCGGTAAAGGTTTTCGTGTCGATCTCCCAGAACAGGCCGCACCAGCGGTCGATCTCGTCCATGATGGCCGTGTCGGCGCGCTCCTTGTTTTTGGCGGCGTTCCGGGCGACGTCCTTGAGCGCCCAGCGCCAGTCGCTCTTTGATCTCGCCATGTATTTGGAATAGTAATGCCGATAGGCCTTGGTGGTGTCCTCCGCGATTTTGTTGTAGGAATACTCACCCATTTCGGTGAGCCCCTTATCGACCACCCAGACAGACGCGCCGATGGTCCCCAACGTCGCGCTCTGGCTGATGGAGCCCAAAAGATAGGCGGTGCTTTTGTACATTCCGAGAATGTCGTTCTGTGTTTTGTTGGATTTTAATGCCTGGCTGGAGAGGTTGACGAGAGAGGTCGCGATACCCGCATAGCCCAGAGCCGTCGTTAAGCCGTTGGCCCATTCCACGTTTCCCACCACGTCGCCCAGCCCCGTACCGTTGACGAACAGGGTCGTGAGATTGCCGATCTCTCCGGCCATGTCGTCCGTGCTCCCGATCGCCGCAGAAAGCGCGTTGAAGGATTCTTCCAAAGCCGGGCGAAGCAGCTCGCGGCATTCAAGGCCGGGCGTGCCGTCGCTGTCGAGGATCTCCTGCAAGGCCTTGGCGCATTGACTTTGATCCGCGTCGATCAGCCAATCGTTGATGCTCGTCACCTTCGCGGAGCGTTTGCCCTCGTTTCTGAATACAAAGCAGCCGTAGGTGGAGAAGTGATCGGTGTAAACGATCAGCTCCTTTGCCGCGGCGTCCACGCCGTAGAGCACGCCTTCCCATTCGCCGCTTTCCTCGTTCCGGTACATGCCGGCCACGCAGCGGGCCGGATCCTGTCCGGCCTCGATCGTCCGGTCGTCATACGGGATGCGGATCGCGACGTAGCCGCCGAGGTCATGGACGTCTCCCAGAGAGATGTCATAGGCGGTATAGACGGCGCCGATCTCCTCATCGGTGACGGTTTTCTGCTTGCTGACGGTCAGCGGCGTCCCCTCCGGCACGTTGAGCCCCGGCGTAAAGTCCACACTGACGCCGCCCTTGGCGGTCACCGTACCGCCCTCCTCCGCGAGATTGCCGGAAGCGGTGACGGTCGACGTGGAGACGGGGGTCTCCTCCGCGCCCGTTTTGCCGGTGTTGAACGTGAGCTTGCCGGGAAGCAAGCCGCTGCAGGCGCTCAGCGAAAACAGCAGCGTCAGCGCCAGCAGAACGGATACGGTTCGGTTCATCGTTTTCATATCGGGTACCTCCTCGGGGGGCAGATCCTGCGCGAGCTGCCCTTTTGTCCGTTACAGCGGAACACGAAAGCGAGTTCCACAATGATCGTTGTTTTTGAAAAATGTTCTACCGGTTTTATGACGTTACGAAAAGCTTCGGGGCTGTGCTGCGCCGGGCTTGCGCGAGGGGGGGAGGAGCGGATCAGGCCCCGTCGGTCTCGGGGAAGACCGCCGAGACGTCCTTGATGATCACCTGGTCGCCGGTGAGCAGATAGGTCTCGCGGCTTTTGCAGAAGGGGCACTGCTTGCCGTGCTCGGTGGTCTTGTAGGTCTCTCCGCAGCTTTGGCAATACGTCCGGCCCTCGAGGAGGATCATGTCGAGCTCGGCCTCCGCGGCGAAACGGGTCCTTTTTTTCGCCCAGTCGAAGGCGTCCGTGAACAACTCGGGCACGACGCCGCTGACCTCGCCCACCTCCATGGTGACCCTGAGGATCTTTTCGGCCCCGTATTCCCCGGCCAGCGCGTCCACCTGTTCCAGCACCTTGACTACGATCCCGAGCTCGTGCATTACCGGGCTTCCTTCCGCGCCTTTTTCCACGCCTTGCGCTTGGCGCGCATGATCCTGGCGTCTTCCGAGCCGGCGTTCACGATGATCTTGCCGATCCGGCCGAGCTCGTACTTCAGAAGCCCGGTCACCTTGTCCTCCGCCACACGCATGTCGGAGCACTTGGGGTTGTCGCGGATCAGATGGATGGCGTCGAACTGGCATCTGGTGGTGCAGAGGCCGCAGCCGATGCACTTGTTGGGGTCCACGTAGGACGCGCCGCAGGAGAGACAGCGCGCGGTCTCGATCTTCACCTGCTCCTCGGTAAGGGTGAGGTGCAGATCCTTATACGACGTTTTGGGGTCCTCGCTGTCGTCCATGCCCGCTTCCTGACGTCCCGCGGTGTCGTAGTCCGGCACGGAGACGTCGGCGGTGTCGAGCGGCGTATAGGCGCGCCTGTTCCGGCCGATGGTCATGTGCGCCTTCGGCCGCACGAAGCGGTGGAGGCTCTCGGCGGCCTCGTGGCCGGCGGCGATGGCGTCGATCACGAACTTGGGGCCGGTGTAGACGTCGCCGCCCACAAAGACGTCCTCCTGGGCGGTCTGATAGGTGAACTTGTCCGCGACGGGGTAGTTGCCATGCCAGAACTCCACCTTGGAGCCGTCCAGCAGCTTGCCCCACTCGATGCTCTGGCCGATGGCGAACACGATCTTGTCCGCTTTCACCTCGACGGTGTCGTCCTCGTCGTAGACGGGGGCGAACCGGCCGTCCGCGCCGTACACGGAGACGCAGCGTTTGAAGCGGATGCCGGTGACCTTGCCGTCCGCGCCGGTGAGGACCTCTTTGGGGCCCCAGCCGTTCTCGACGGCGACGTTTTCCTCCAGCGACTCCGCGATCTCCTGCTTTGTCGCGGGCATGGTGTCCCGGGACTCCAGCGCGAACATCCGGACGCTTTCGGCGCCGAGACGGTGCGCGTTCCTGGCGCAGTCCACCGCCACGTTGCCGCCGCCGACGACGACCACGCTGCCGCGGAAGGGGGTCCGGGTCTCGAAGCTCTCCCGCAGGTAGTGGACTGCGACGTCCGTGCCCTCGGCGGTGTCGTTCTTCACGCCGGGACGGCGGCCGCCCTGGCAGCCGATGGCGATGTAAAAGGCCTTATAGCCCTGGGCGCGCAGCTCGTCGAGGGTGACGTCCTCGCCCACGTTCACGCCGCACCGGATCTCCACGCCCAGCTTTCTGAGCACGTCGATCTCGGCCTCGATCACGTCCTTTTCCAGCTTGTAGCTGGGGATGCCGTAGGTGAGCATGCCGCCGGGAAGGGGGTTCTTTTCGAACACCGTGGGCGTATAGCCCATCTCGGCGAGATAGTACGCCGCGCTGAGTCCCGCGGGGCCGCCGCCGATGACGGCAATCTTGTCGTCCCACTTGCCGTAGACGGATTGGACCAGCTTTTCGGGCACATAGCGGTCCCGATCCCTCAGCTCCAGATCGGCCACGAATTTCTTCACGGCGTCGATGGAGACCGGCGCGTCCACGGTGCCCCGGGTGCAGGCCTCTTCACAGCGCTTGTTGCACACGCGGCCGCAGACGGAGGGGAAGGGGTTCTCGGTCTTGATCATGGCGAGCGCTTCGCGGTACTTGCCGTCCCGCGCCAGCCGCAGATAGGCCTGGATCGGAACGTGGGCGGGACACGCCGCCTTGCAGGGCGAGCTGCCCTGCGCGTAGGTGTTGGAGGCCACCTGGGTGTCGCGATAGTTCTCGTCCCAGGCGTATTCGCCCCAGCGGACCTTGTCGGGCAGGATGGCGTGGCGGTACTGCACGGCCGAGCCGTCCTTTCTGCAGAGCTTCTGGCCCAGCTTTACGGCGCCCGCGGGGCAGATCTCCACGCACTTGCCGCAGGCGACGCACTTTTCGCGGTCCACCTTCGAGGTGTAGGCGCTGCGCGACAGGTAGGGCGTGTTGAACAGCATGCTGGTGCGCAGCGCGTTGCAGATGCGCACGTTGCAGTTGCAGATGTCGAAGATCTTGTTCTCGCCGTCGATGTTGGTGATCTGGTGGACGTAGCCGTTCTTTTCCGCCAGCTCGAAGATCTCCAGCGCGCGCTCCTTGGTGATGTAGTGCGCCCGGTGAGTCTCGACGGCATAGTCCGCCATGTCGCCGAGCTGGACGCACCAGTCGTTGACGTCGTCCGTGCAGCCCTCGTCCAGCACGGCACGCGAGGCGCGGCAGGAGCAGATGCCCGCCGCGATGTGCCCCTCGTATTTCGTGAGCCAATAGGAGATGCGCTCCAGCGTGATGGCCTCCTGCTGGGCGTCGATGGCCTTTTCCACGGGGATGACGTGCATGCCGATGCCCATGCCGCCGGGGGCGACCATGTGGGTGATGCCGGCCAGCGGGATGAAGGTCATGCGCTCGAAGAAGGACGTGACCGCGGGGTTCTTTTCGATGCGGTCGAGGGAAGAGTTGAACAGCTCCGCGCTGCCGGGCACGAAAAAGGGCAGACGATAGCGCTTGATCTTCGGCGCGTTGGGGATGGGATGGTCGTCCTTCAGGTTGTGGGTGTAGTTGTCGCCGTAATCGTACTCGATGATGCCGATCACGGCCATCTGCTCGTAGACCTCTTCCACGTGCTTGGGGTCCACGCCCCGGTGCAGCTTGACGAGCTCGTCCAGCGTGTAGTGCCTGCGCAGCTTCATCTTGTTGCACATGTCCACCATCTCGGGGGTGAGCATCTCGCGCAGGCCCCAGTATTCCGGGTCGTCCGCGCTCACGCCGCCGAGCTTGTGCGCCACCACGTCCGTGATCCTTCTGCCCAGCTTGGCATAACTCTTCTGCAGGTCCTTTTCGTTCTGATACTTGCTGACGACCGCTTTGCTCTGTTTCGGCATAGACTCACACCCTAGTCAATTTATGAATGAACCAGTTTTCCAACGCTTCCATGTTTTCGCCGGTCTTGGCGGAGACGGGGATCACCTCGACGCGGCCGCTGCGGGCGCCGACGTACTCCCGGCACAGCTCGAGGTCGAAGTCGAAATAGGGCAGCGCGTCGAGCTTGCTCACGATCACGAGATCGCTCTTTTCGAAGGCCAGGGGGTATTTCAGCGGCTTGTCCGCCCCCTCGGGAACGGACAGGATCACGACGTTCAACGCGGCGCCGGTGTCGTACTCGGCGGGGCAGACCAGATTGCCCACGTTTTCGAGGAAGACGAGGTCCAGCCCGCCGCCCAGCTCGTCCAGCCCCTGGGCCGTCATGCCGGCGTCCAGATGGCACATGCCGCCGGTGTGGAGCTGGACGGACCGGCAGCCCGTCTCCCGCGCGACGGTGACGGCGTCCACGTCGGAGTCGATGTCCGCCTCCAGAACGCCGATGCGGAAACGCGGCGCGAGCCGGCGGATCAGCGCGGTGAGCAGCGTCGTCTTGCCGCTGCCCGGAGAGGACATCACGTTCACCAGCGTCACGCCCCCGGCGCGCAGGCGGGCGCGCAGACCGTCGGCCGCGCGGTCGTTGTCCTCGAAGACGCTTTTCGACAAAAGGATGGTTTTGACTTTCTGCATGTGGCCCCCGGAAAAATGTTGATCAGAAGGGGATCAGCGCTTCGCGTCCCGGATCCCCGCGCGGATGGCCTCCGCCAGCTCGGCCACGCCCTCGCCCGTTTTGGCGCAGAGGAAGAACACGCGCGCGTCCGGGTTCCGCAGGCGGACGTTTTTCTCGGCCCTTGCCCGGTCGAAATCGAAGATGGGCGCCACGTCCAGCTTGGTGACCGCCACGGCGGAGGCCACCTCGAACATCAGCGGATACTTGAGGGGCTTGTCGTCTCCCTCCGGTACGCTCAGCAGCACCAGATTCATGTTCGCGCCGGTGTCGAATTCCGCCGGGCAAACGAGGTTGCCGATGTTTTCGAGAAAGATCACGTCGAGCCCGTCCGTGCCCAGCGCCTCTAGCGCCTCCAGGCTCATCTGACAGGTGATGTGGCACGCGCCGCCGGTGTGCATCTGGATCGTCCGCGCGCCGGTGGCCCGCTCGACGGCGACGGCGTCCCGGTCGGAGTCGATGTCCGCCTCGATCACGCCGACGCGGAGCGGATCCCCCAGCGCCGGGATCAGCCGGGTCAGAAGCGTGGTCTTTCCGGCGCCGGGAGACGACATCAGGTTGACGTAAAAGATCTTCTTTTTCTGCAGCAGGGCGCGCACGTCCCGGGCGCGCTCGTTGTTGCGGGACAGGATGTCCTCTTTGATCAGTACGGTTTTCATACTATGATTATAACAGGTCGCTTTTCCCCTGTCAAGTGCCGCGCGGCGTTTTGAAAAACTGCGCTTTGCACGGGATCCGCTTTTCAGAAGCAGGCGATGTTGCCGTCCGCCCGGGACTCCGTGCCGCCCGCCAGAACGCCGTTTTCGAGGCGGACGATCATCTGTCCCCGGCCGAAGGAGGCGACGTTGGGCGTGACGCGGACGTCGTGTCCCCGCTCGATCAGCCCCCGGACCAGCGCCGGGTCGAAATCCGGCTCCACGGTGACGACGCCGTCCCGCCGCCACTGCCAGCGCGGGGCGTCCAGCGACTGCTGAGGATTCATGTGGAAGTCGATGAAGTTGGCCGCCACCTGGACGTGGCCCTGCGGCTGCATATAGCCGCCCATCACGCCGAAGGGGCCGACCGGCCTGCCGTCCTTCATGAGAAAGCCGGGGATGATGGTGTGATACGTGCGCTTGCCGGGCTGGAGACAGTTGACGTGGGCGGGGTCCAGCGAAAAGTCCGAGCCGCGGTTCTGAAGCGCGATCCCCGTGCCGGACACGACGATCCCGGACCCGAAGCCCGAATAGTTGGACTGGATGAAGGAGACCATGTTGCCCTCTCCGTCCGCGCAGCAGAAATAGACCGTGCCGCTCTTCGGCGGGGTCCGGTCCGTCCAGATCTGCGCGCGGTCCGTCATCTCCGCGGCCCGCGCCGCGCCGTACTCCGGGGTCAGGAACCGGCGATAGTCGAAGGTCATGCGGTCCGGGTCGGTGACGGTGCGGAACGCGTCCGCAAAGCCCATCTTGACGGCCTCGATCTGGCGGTGGCAGGTCTCGGCGGAGTCCTTTTCCGGAAAGGAGAACTCTTTCATGATATTGAGGGCGATCAGCGCGACGATGCCCTGTCCGTTCGGCGGGATCTCGCACACGTCGTACCCCCGGTAGTTCACGCGGATCGGCTCGACCCAGACCGCCTCGTGGGCCGCGAGGTCCTCATAGCGGAGATACCCGCCGAACCGCCGGCTGTCAGCGTCGATCCGCCGCGCGAGGTCGCCGGTGTAAAAGCTTTCGCCGCCGGTGCGCCCGATCTCCTCCAGCGTGGCCGCGTGGTCCGGCAGGCGGATCAGCTCGCCGGCCTCGACGCCTCTGCCGTCGGGATCGAAGACGCGGAACCACTCGTCGAAGCAGGGGCCCTGCAGCTCGGTCCGGAATTTGGCGGCGTCGCCGCTCCAGGCCCGGCTCAGGTTGGGCGCGCAGGGGAACCCGTCGGCGGCGTACCGCACGGCCGGGGCGAGCGCCCGGGCCAGGGACAGCCGGCCGAAG
>JAEERN010000067.1 GCA_016285815.1 Clostridiales bacterium | reverse complement strand
GGGCCCGCCGTCCGGCGGCGCTGGCCGCCGCGGGTCATGGCGAAGCACATATAGGCCCCCTTGTACGCGCCGAAATAGCGGTGATACGTGGCCGGGGTCCAGGCGTCCAGCAGCGTCAGCCGCCCCCTCAGCTCGGGGCAGCGCGCTTCGATCCGCCGCCGCATGTCCTCGGCGATCCCGGTCTTCGCCTGTTCATAGGCCTCCCGCTCCGCCGACAGCCTCTGCCACCGGTCGCAGTCTGCCGCGCGCTGGAAGACCAGGCATTGGATCACCGTCCGCCCCGGCGGCGCGAAGGACGGCTCGTGGGAGTATTCGCGCACGGCCATGCGGCCGACGGTCTCGCTTCCCACCGCCAGCGGCTCGACCGGGAAGACCGTGGTGTTCCGGATCCCCGCCGGGATCCCGTCCGCCGCAAAGGCCGCGTGGAAGCTGGAGAAGACCGGGTGCCCCGCCGGATCGGCGTAGCACCGCCGCAGGCCCGCCGGCATCAGGCGCCGGTCCAACAGCCGCCCGAAGGTCACCCCGGGGTCGCAGGCGCAGATCACATAGTCCGACGGAACGGCCTCGCCGCTGCGCAGCAGCAGTCCGGCGGCCCGTCCGCCCTCCATCCGCACGCAGGCGGCCTCTTCTCCCGTGACCAGCGTGCCGCCCACGGCGGAAAACTTCTCCGCCATGCGTTCGGCCATGCGCCGAGACCCGCCCCTCGGGATGCCGCCGTTCCCGCTCTCATAGGCCGCATAGGCCAGCACCAGTCCCGCGGCGAGGAATTCCCCGCCGATGTAGTCGGTCATGGCCAGCCGCAGCAGCGGATGGCGGAACCGCCGCGCCAGCCCGTACAGGTCCATAGAGCCGTACCGCGCCATGGCGGCGGCGAAGCGCGCCGCGTCTCCCGCCGAAAGCCGGCCCGGCCCCGCAGCCGCGGCACAGACCTTCACCGCGCCGATGAAGCGCTCGATCTCGTCCCGGTCCTCCGGCGACAGGCGGAGCATCTCCTCCCTCGTGCGGGCCAGATCCCTCCAGAGCGAAACGCTCTTGCCCCCCAGCTCGCTGCCGTACAGCCGCTCGGTCTCGCACAGCCCGGTGTCCGGCAGCAGGCCGCCCAGCTCTTCCCACATGGCGCGCAGCGCCGTGCCCGGCGCGGTCCCGGTGAGCCAGTGGATGCAGTTGTCGACGTGGAAGCCGCTTCGCTCCCAGCCGGTGAGGTTCCCGCCCGCCGCGGCGCACCGCTCGAAGATGCGGCAGTCGAACCCCGCCATCTGGCCGTAGATCCCGGCGGCCAGTCCGGCGACCCCGCCGCCGACAATGACGATGCGTTTCATGCTCTTCTCCCCTTTTAACACTCGTTTGATTTCAGCATCTCCGCCCGGCGCCCGGCTTATCCCGGTCCGTTTCCGGAATGTTTTTCCGGGCCGCCGTCCACGGCGGCAAAATTTCCGGCCTTTGGAAAAAAGGGGTTGACAAATCGCTCCGGCTGCAGTATAATACGAGATGCGGAGTGGAGCAGTTCGGTAGCTCGTCGGGCTCATAACCCGAAGGTCGTTGGTTCAAATCCTTCCTCCGCAACGTCACCGGGTGGATGCAGGGAGTTCCCGCATCCACCCGGTTCTTTTTTTGCGCCGCAACCGGCGCGACGTTTTCTGCTCCGCCGTTTGGATCGGCGTCTCACTCTGAAGGCAGCGAAATCCCGCCCCCGCAGCCATACTACCTTAGCGCTTTAAAGTGATGAATTTTGCTTTCGGAGATGTGTTTTGCAACCGCTCTTGATGAAATATATCGCTCGTTGCAATTACCGTGTCCGTGCATGATCGCAACAAATTGTATTGGACTTATTATAGGAAAACAGTGTATTAGCTGCCTGGTCAAACAGTCTTTTCAGCGTTATAAAATGGGGCTGTAGTTCAAGCTTCACCGCACATCACCCAATCCTTTTGTCTCAGTGCCGTGGCCGGTCCCTCGTCCCTCCCCCGTGTGCCGAAGCAGATTTGCGCTCGCGCCCGGCTTCCGGGTCACTGGGCAACGGTGAAGGTCTCCAGCGCCAGCTCGGTCTGGGCGGCCATAAAGGTGTACCAGACGCGAAGGGAAAAGCTTTCGGGGTCGAACTGCACGTCGCTGGGATAGAGCGCGGCGATCACGCCGTTCTCCCACTGGCCCAGATACCGGTATCCCATAGGCAGGACCGACAGCCCCTCCTCCGTCCGGATGTCGTCGAAGAAGTGGATGGTGAACAGGTTGCCGGCGCCGGAATAGTTCTCATAGTTTTCCCGGTTCCGAAGGTTCAGCGAACCGTCCGTCTCCTCCTGAAGCACGTAATGTCCCTTCCACAAGGCGGGGATGTAGAAGAAATACCGGCCGCCCTTGACGTCGATCCGGATCCCGGACCGCTCGCTCAGCTCGGGCAGGGAGACGCGGACCGCGTCCTGCTCGGCAAGGACCTTCCATGTGCCGTCGAAGGGGACCTTCCCGTCCCGGGCGGCCGTGGTCGAGCCGGTGTTATAGCCACCGTTCTCGCTCCACGTGACAAGCTTGTAATAGCTGCCGTCGTCCCGCTTCACCCGGATGACGAAGCCGTCGGCGTCCGGGGCGCTCAGCAGAGCGGTCATCGGATCGCTGCTGTAGTTGCAGAACCGCCAGGCCACGCCGTTCTCTCCCTGGTCGCAGACCAGCAGGCACTCTGAGCCGGAGGGCGCCGTCGCCCAGATGATCATCTCTTCTTCCCCGTCGCCGTCCGTATCGAGGAAGTAATCGGTGCACGGGAACTTCGACCCGACCTTGGCGCCGGTGAAGTCCAGGATCCCGCCCCAGAGATAGTCGCCCTGTTCGAAATACTCGCGGAATGCCTCCCGGCGCAGCTCCTCGGGCGTCTGCGCGGCCGTGACGGTCAGACGGACCTCGTCGGAGGCAGCGGACGCGCCGTTCGCGCCCGTGACGACACAGCGGTACAGCCATCCGTCGAAGCGCTTCTTGGCGGCAAAGGTGAAGACGGCCCGGTCGTGGCCGTCGGCCTGACAGCCGACCCACGTGGCCCCGTCGTCCGCGCTGCGCTGCCAGCGGTACTTCAGGCCCTCGCCCTCCGCCTCTACGGCGAAGGTCACGTCCTCGCCCTCCTCCGCGTCGCAGCTCTCCGGCTGGCGGGTGATGACCGGCGCGGTCACGGTCACGGTAAGCCCGGCGCTTTCGGACACGTCGGACGCGCCGCTTGCGTCGGTGACGACACAGCGGTACAGCCACCCGTCGAAGCGCGTCTGCGCGGGGAAGGTGAAGACGGCCCGGTCGTGGCCGTCGGCCTCACAGTCGACCCAGTTGGCCCCGCCGTCCTTGCTGCGCTGCCAGCGATAGGAGAGGCCCTCGCCCTCCGCCTCTACGGCGAAGGTCACGTCCTCGCCCTTTTCCGCGGTGCAGCTCTCCGGCTGGCGGGTGATCGCGAGCGGGGGAAGCGTCGGCTCGGTGGTCTCCGGCGGCTCGGTGGTCTCCGGCGTGCCGACGGACGAGGTCCGGGCGCTGATCGTCGGCTCCGTGAGGGCGGTGACGGCGCCGGTGCCGGTGCCGGTCCCCGTACCGAGGCGCTGTTCGATGATCTCCCGGAGCATGGAACAGCCGCCGAGCTCCAGGCACAGGACGCAGACCAGCGTCATTGCGGTGCATTTCAAAAAAGTCTTCATCACAGTTCTCCTCCCGGATCCCGTTTTCGGGGGCGGCGAAACGGGCGCGCGGCCCGCGGGATCTTTCTTCCCCGCCTCTGTCCGTTTGTACTCGTCGGTTTCATTATACACCACCACGGCAGAAAAAGCGACTCTGAAAACGCCTGTCTGTCAAAAATCTTTTCCGCGGCGCCCCGCTCTTTTTTGGTCACTTTCGACAAAGCCCGGCTTTCACTTCGCCGGCGCTTGCGGCGCCGGACCCGCGAAGGCCGCTTTCTCCGCGGCGGACGGGCTTCCGCAGAGAAAAAAGGCCCGCTTCGGCGCGTACCGAAGCGGGCCCGGGTCGACGGACGTTATTTCCCCAGCATGGCCGCGCCGACGATCCCCGCGGCGTTGCCCAGCTCGGCCAGACGGACCTCCGTCTGACGGATGTTGGAGATGGACCGGGTGTAGACCTGCCCGGCCACCAGCTTTTTGACCGGCTCCATCAGGCGGTCGCCCTCGTGGCTGACGCCGCCGCCCACACAGAACACCTCCGGCTGGAAGATGTTGATGATGGTGGCGATGCCGCTGGCCAGATACGCCTCGTACTCGTCGGTGACGGACTTGGCCAGCTCGTCGCCCTCCCGGGCCGCCAGATAGGCGCTTCGGCCGCTGACGTTCTCCAGCTTTCCGTCCTTGACCACGGACCAGAGCTTGCTCTTGTGCTCGGGGTCGCGGGCCATGGCGTCCCGCGTCAGGTTGATGAGGCCCGTGGCGGAGGAATAGGCCTCCCAGCAGCCCTTGCGCCCGCAGGAGCAGGGACGGCCGTTCTGGACGATGACCGTGTGGCCGATCTCGCCGCCGGCGCCGTTGAAGCCGGCATAGATCTTTTTGTCGATGATGATGCCGCCGCCCAGCCCCGTACCGAGGGTGATCATGATGGCGTGGCGGGCGTTTTTGGCCGCGCCGGCATAGGCCTCGCCCAGGGCGGCGCAGTTGGCGTCGTTCCCCAGATAGACGGGCACGTCGAAGGTCTCGCGGAAGATCTTCGCCGCCGGGGTGCCGAAAAAGCGGATGTTGTTGGCATAGGCGATGATCCCGTTTTCCGAGTCGATGGTCCCCGGCGCGCCGATGCCGACCCACTGGATCTCCGAGGCGGGAACGCCGTTCTCGCGGCACAGGTCCAGCGCAAGCTCCGCCATGGCGCGGCAGATCTCCTCGCCGCTTCTGGTCTCGGCCTGGGTGGGAACGCTCTTGGTCGCAAGGATTTTGCACTCGTCGTTGACGAGGCCGGCGGCGATGTTGGTGCCGCCCAGATCGATGCCGATATACATGGTTCTTTTCCCCTTTTTGCGGTATTTTTTTGAAAAACGCAAGGGCCTCCGGCCGGGCGCGGCCCGGACGGAGGCCCTTTGGCTTCAGACGTTGAGGACCTTGGCTTCCCTGTCGCCGCGCGCCTCGTCGACGCCGTACTTCTCCGCCTTGCGGAAGGCGAAGTACTTGGTGGCCACCTTGTCGAACAGGGCGTAGGACAGCACGTCCTCGTCCTGCTCCATGACGTCCTTGATCTCCGCGCGGAACTTGTCGAGCTCGTTGGGAAGATCGTCCGCCGGACGGTGGGTGATGGGCTCCGCGTCGCCGATGATCTGGCGGCGGAACTCGTCGGAGATGGGGGCCGGGGTCTGGCCGTACTCGCCGCGGACCAGGCCGCGGAACTCCTTGGTGATCTGCTTGTACTTGCCGAACAGCACGTTCATGACGGCCTGGGTGCCGACGATCTGCGAGGTCGGCGTGACCAGCGGCGGATAGCCCGCGTCCTTGCGGACGTTGGGCACTTCGCGCAGAACGTCGTCCAGCTTGTCGGCCTTGCCGGCCTGTTTCAGCTGGGAGATCAGGTTGGACATCATGCCGCCGGGGATCTGATAGATCAGCGTGTTGACGTTGACGCCCAGGCTCTTGGTGTCCATCAGACCGGACTTGAGGTACTCTTCGCGCAGCGGCGCGAAATAGTCGCGGACCTTGTTCAGCTTGGCCATGTCGAGGCCGCAGTCGTACGGGGTGCCCTCAAAGGTCTTGACGATGGGCTCGGTGGCGGGCTGGGAGGTGCCCAGCGCCATGGGCGAGATGGCGCAGTCCACCACGTCCACGCCGGCCTCGATGGCCTTGAGGTAGGCCATGGACGCCGTGCCGGCCGTGTAGTGCATGTGGAGCTGGATGGGGATCTTGACGGTCTCCTTCAGGGCCTTGATCAGCTCTTCCGCCGTATAGGGCAGCAGCAGACCGGCCATGTCCTTGATGCAGATGGAGTCCGCGCCCATGTCCTCCAGCCGGTGGGCCAGCTCGGCGAACTTCTCCGTGGAGTGGTACGGGCTGATGGTGTAGGAGATGCAGGCCTGGACGTGTCCGCCCTCGCGGCGGGTGGCGTCGATGGCGGTCTTCAGGTTGCGCGGATCGTTCAGCGCGTCGAAGATGCGGATGATGTCGATGCCGTTGGCCAGAGACTTCTGCACGAAGTACTCCACCACGTCGTCGGCATAGTGGCGATAGCCCAGGATGTTCTGTCCGCGGAACAGCATCTGAAGCTTGGTCTTCTTGGCCTTTTCGCGGATCTTGCGCAGCCGCTCCCACGGGTCCTCGTTCAGGAAGCGCAGGCAGGCGTCAAAGGTGGCGCCGCCCCAGCACTCCAGAGAGTGATAGCCCACGTCGTCCAGCAGCTCCACCGCGCCCAGGATCTGGGGCGTGGTCATTCTGGTGGCGATCAGGGACTGGTGCGCGTCGCGCAGGACGGTCTCAGTTATTTGAAATCCCATAGTGATAGTCCTCCTTTAAAGATCGTTCAGCCGCCGAAGCGGGAAAGGAACACGCCCGCGGCCACGGCGGAGCCGATGACGCCCGCCACGTTCGGACCCATGGCGTGCATGAGCAGGAAGTTGGTGGGGTCCTCCTTCTGGCCGACGACCTGCGAGACGCGGGCCGCCATGGGCACGGCGGAGACGCCGGCCGAGCCGATCAGCGGGTTGATCTTGCCCCGGGTGACGAAGCACATGAGCTTGCCCAGCAGCAGACCGCCGATGGTGCTGAAGATGAAGGCGGTCAGACCCAGCGCGATGATGTAGAGCGTCTGGGGGTTCAGGAAGCTCTCGGCGGTGGCGGTGGCGCCCACCGTCAGGCCCAGCATGATGGTGACGATGTTGCACAGCTCGTTCTGCACCGTCTTGGACAAGCGGTCCACGACGCCGGACTCCTTGAACAGGTTGCCCAGCATCAGCGAGCCGATCAGCGTGGCCGCGTCCGGGATGATCAGCGAGACGATCAGCGTGACGTAGATCGGGAAGATGATCTTCTCGAACTTCGAGACCGGCCGCAGGTTGGTCATGTGGATCCGGCGCTCTTTTTTCGTGGTCAGCAGCTTCATGAAGGGCGGCTGGATGATGGGGATCAGCGCCATGTAGGAATAGGCCGCGATGGCGATGGGACCCAACAGGTGCGGCGCTAGCGTCTTGGTGACGAAGATGGCCGTGGGGCCGTCCGCGCCGCCGATGATGCCGATGGAAGCGGCCTCATAGACGTTGAAGCCCAAAAACAGAGCGCCGAAGAAGGCGATGAACACGCCCAGCTGGGCGGCCGCGCCCATGAGCAGGCTCTTGGGGTTGGCGATGAGGGGCGAAAAGTCCGTCATGGCGCCGACGCCCATGAAGATCAGCGGCGGATAGATGCCGAGCTTGACGCCGAGGTAGAGGATGTCGAGCAGACCGCCGTCGTGCAGGACCTGGCCGTAGTCGATGGACGTGCCCTGGAACAGCTCCATGTGCATGATCCCCGCCCCGGGCAGGTTCGTCAGCAGCATGCCGAAGGTGATGGGCAGCAGCAGCAGCGGCTCGAATTTCCGGACGATCGCCAGATAGAAGAGGAACCCGACGATGACGTACATCACCAGATATCTCCATCCGCCCTCGGTCACGATCAGCCTGTAAAAGCCGCTCGATTCCAAAAATTCAAGAATATTCTGTAACATCGTCAGTCCCCTTTGTCAGGCGATGATCACCATGGCGTCTCCGGCGTTGACGGCGGCGCCCGCCGCGGCGGGGATGGCCGCGATCTTTCCGTCACAGGGGGCGAAGATCTCGTTTTCCATCTTCATGGCTTCCAGAACGAGCAGCAGATCGCCCTTCTTGACCTCGGCGCCGACCGAGACGGCCACCTTCAGCACGGTGCCGGGCATGGGGGCCTCGACCTTGGTGCCTTCGGCGGAAACCGGGGCGGCGGGAGCGGCGGCCGGAGCCGGCGCAGCCTTGGGCGCCGCCTTGGGCGCGGCGGGGGCCGCGG
>JAEERN010000066.1 GCA_016285815.1 Clostridiales bacterium | reverse complement strand
GCCGCTCCACCGGGCCATGGCCGTGGCCGCGGTCCAGGCGCGGACCATGCGGCCCGTGGCCGTGATCACCGCCGACGAGGTCTCGGCCCGCGCCGCTGCGGAGGACGCCGCGGCGGTCCGGGGCTCGGAATTCGCCGTGCTGCCCGCCCGGGAGCTGGTCTTCCACCACGTGGAGGGGCTCTCGCGGGAGTGGGAGCTTCAGAGAACGGATCTCTTCAACCGTCTGTCCGACGGATCGCTGAACGCGGTGGTCGGCTCGGTTGAAGCTTTTTTGCTGCGCACCATGCCGCCGGAGGTCTTCCGGGAGAACGTGCTGACGCTGGCGCTGGGCGAGACGGCGGACATCGGCGAGACGGCGCACCGCCTGTCCCGGCTGGGCTACGTCCGGGCGGAGCTGTGCGAGGGCATGGGCCAGTTTTCCGTCCGGGGCGGGATCCTGGACGTGTTCCCCGCCGGCGCGCAGCGGCCGGTCCGCATCGAGTTTTTCGGCGACGAGCCGGACTCCATGGGGCGGTTCGACCCCGTCACCCAGCGCCGCACGGAGAACGTGGACCGCGTGATCGTGCCGCCGGCCTGCGAGCTGCCGCCGGACCTGGCCGAAGGCGGCCGGCCGGGCCTCGCGGCCCGGATCCGGGGCCTTCTGCGGGGACAGAACCGCGCGAAGCTGCCCGACGCCTTTCTGGACACCGTGGCCGAGGACAGCGAGCTGGCGGAGAGCGGTCTGCGCTTTCCGGCGGCGGACCGGTATCTGCCCGTGGCGTGGCGGACGTTCGCCTGTGCGCTGGACTATCTGCCGGAGGACACGGTGTGGTTCCTGGACGACATGCCCCGGGTCCGCGAGGCCGTCCGGCGGCTGGCCAGAAGTCAAAACGAGGATCTGGCCCACTATATGGAGGCGGGGCTGATCTGCGGGCGGCAGACGGAGTTCTATCAGACGGAGAAACGCTTTTGGGCCGCGGCGGAGCGGGCCTCGGCCCTGATGCTGGACAGCTTTCTGCACCAGAGCGACGAGCTGCGCCCCAGAGAGCTGATCAACCTGACCTCCCGTCAGCTGCCGTCGTGCAACGGCAGCTTCGAGGTGCTGCTGGAGGACGTGATCCGTTTCCGGGAGATCGGAAGCGCCGTGGTGGTGCTGGCGGGGAACGCGGCCCGCATGAACCGGCTGCAGTCGCTGCTGGAGGAGAACGGGATCTATCCCCGGCTGGACAGCGCGTGCGCGTCGCTGCCGCCGCCGGGCGGCGTCCAGCTGTCGCTGGGCACGCTGTCGGGCGGCATCGAATTCCCGGCGGCGCATCTGGCCGTGCTGTGCGACGGCGTCGGCAAGACGGAGCGCCGGACGCCCCGCAGGAAGGAGAAGAGCGGCGACCGCAAGCGGGTCCGGTTCTTCACGGACCTGAAGCCGGGGGACGTCGTGGTCCACGACGTCCACGGCATCGGCCGCTTCTGCGGCATCGTGCCCATGGAGACCGACGGCGTCACGAACGACTTCATCAAGCTGGCCTATGCCGGGACGGACGTGCTGTACATCCCGGTGACCCAGCTGGAGACCATCTCCAAATATCTGGGCGCGGCGGAGGAGGACAGCGTGCGCCTGTCCAAGCTGGGCGGGACGGACTGGACCCGGACCAAGAGCCGGGCCAAGGCCGCGGCGCGGGACATGGCCCGCCAGCTCATCGCCCTGTACGCCCGGCGGACCCACCGGCCCGGCTTTGCCTTCTCCCGGGACAGCGTCTGGCAGCGGGAGTTCGAGGACGGCTTCGAATACGAAGAGACCGAGGACCAGCTGACCGCCGCGGACGAGATCAAGCGCGACATGGAGCGGCCCGTGCCCATGGACCGCCTGCTGTGCGGCGACGTGGGCTTCGGCAAGACCGAGGTGGCCTTCCGCGCGGCCATGAAGTGTATCCTGGACGGCAAACAGGTGGCGATCCTGGTGCCCACCACGGTGCTGGCGCGCCAGCACTACGCCACCGCCGTGCACCGCTTCCGGGGCCAGGCGGTCCGGATCGCGTCGCTGTCGCGGTTTTCCGGCGCGGCCGAGGCGGCGGAGACCCTGCGCAGGCTGGCCTCCGGCCAGATCGACATGGTCATCGGGACCCACAAGCTGCTGGGCAAGAACGTCAGGTTCCACGACCTGGGGCTTTTGATCGTGGACGAGGAACAGCGCTTCGGCGTGGCCCACAAGGAGAGGCTCAAGGAGCTGAGCGACAACGCCGACGTGCTGACCCTGACGGCGACGCCCATCCCGCGGACGCTGAACATGGCCCTTTCCGGCATCCGCGACATGAGCGTGCTGGAAGAGTCGCCCCAGGACCGGTACCCCGTCGAGACCTACGTCTGCGAGTACGACGAGGGGCTGGTGCGGGACGCCATCGCCCGGGAGCTGGCCCGGGGCGGACAGGTGTACTTCCTTCACAACCGGGTGGCCACCATCGAGCGGCGGGCGGCGGACGTGCGCCGCATGGCGCCGGAGGCCCGGGTCGTCGTCGGCCACGGGCGCATGGACGAGAACGAGCTGGGCGAGGTCATGCGGGCCGTCACGGAGGGCGAGGCGGACATCCTGGTCTGTACCACCATCATCGAGACGGGCATCGACATCCCCAACGTGAACACGCTGATCATCGAAGAGGCCGACCGGATGGGCCTGGCCCAGCTGCACCAGATCCGCGGCCGGGTGGGGCGCTCGTCGCGCCACGCCTACGCCTATCTGACCTACCGGCGGGACAGCGTTCTGACCGAGGTCAGCCAGAAGCGGCTGGCGGCCATGAAGGACTTCGCCGAGTTCGGCGCGGGCTTCAAGATCGCCATGCGGGACCTGGAGATCCGCGGCGCGGGCAGCCTGCTCGGAGCGGAGCAGAGCGGACACATCGTGTCCGTGGGCTACGACATGTATATGCGCCTGCTGGAAGAGGCCGTCCGCGAGGAAAAGGGCGAGAAGCCGGCGCCGGAGAAGGAGTGCCGTCTGGACCTGCACGTGCCGGCCTCAATCCCGGAGCGGTATATCCAGTCCTCCTTCGAGCGGATGGATCTCTATCGCCGCATCGCGCGGATCCGGACGGAGGAGGACCTGCGCGACATGGCCGACGAGCTGATCGACCGCTTCGGCGACTATCCCGAAGAGACGGGGCGGCTGCTGCGGCTGTCGCTGCTGCGGGTCCGCGCGGCGGAGCTGGGGATCGACGAGATCGCCGACCGCGGCAGCGAGATCTGCCTGTTCTTCGGCGGCGAGACGGTGCCGCGGCTGACCGCGGCGCTGG
>JAEERN010000065.1 GCA_016285815.1 Clostridiales bacterium | reverse complement strand
GACCGCATCGGCGATCGCCGGCCGCGCAGCGCAGGCCTTTTCAAAGGACCGCCGCACGAGCCTCGCGCCCAGCGGGGCCAGGACCCCGTCCCGGTCGCGGACCCTGTCCTCCAGACTGAAGCCCGTCAGGATCAGGTCGACGTCCGCCGCGAGCTCCGCCGCGGACCCATCGAGACACGGACGCTTCCGGAAGGGGTGGGCGGCGCACCGCCCGCTGCAGAAAGCGCATCCGGCCGCCTCTGCGCCGCCCGCGGCGCAGAGCAGCGCCAGATGGGCAAAGGCCGCGTCATAACTCAGCGCCGCGCGCCCCACGGCGCCGTATCGCCGGCCAAGCGCCCGGCAGACGCCGCAGTAGCCGGCGCGGAACAGCGCCCGCTGGTCCGCGGTGAGCGCCGGGATATCCGGGATCATATAGCCGAACACGCCTTTTCCCCCTCTCGTTTCCGGTCCGGACCCTTGGCCGCTGGCCGCAGAATCCGCCGCCGTTATCATAGCACGGTTTCGCCCCGCGCGGATAAACGAATTGTGAACTTTCGCCCGGGCCGCGGCCCAGGCGGGACGCCGTGAAAATAATTTCGCCGGGCCGGTTGACATTTCGCGGCGAAAGGCATATACTGTACAGCGAACCGAATACGGAACCGACCAAGTTTTCAGGGCAGGGTGCGCCTTTCGCCGTGCGAAGGGCTATTCCCGACCGGCGGTGAACGGCGGCAGACGGCCGCCCAAGTCCGCGAGCGCCGATTTTCCCCCGATCCTTCGGCGCAGAACCGGTGAGAATCCGGTACCGACAGTTACAGTCTGGATGAAAGAAAACCGGGCGATCTTGCCCTGCGGATCTTTTCGACCTGGAAACGCCGTTTTCAGGTCTATTTTATTGCTCCGGAGGCATCCTCATGAAAAAGAATGACCGCTTTTCCGTCCGCTATCTGGCCATGATCGGCATGTTCGCCGCCCTGGCTTTCGTACTCACCTGGGCCACGCGCCCCATCCCCAAGGTGGCCGGGATCCTGAGCTATGACCCCAAGGACGCCGTCGTCGTCATCGCGGGGTTCCTGCTGGGACCGCTGGCCAGCCTGATCATCTCGGTCCTGTCGTCCTTCATCGAATTCCTCTCCATCAGCGACACCGGCCTCATCGGCTTTCTGATGAACGTGGTCTCCACCTGTTCCTTCGCGGTCCCGGCGGCGTTTTTCTATCAAAAGCACCGCTCCATGAAGGGCGCGGTGCTGAGTCTGGCCATCGGCGTGACGAGCATGGCCGCCTGCATGGTGGCTTGGAACTACATCGTCACCCCGATCTACATGGAGGTCGAGCGCGCCCAGGTGGCCGCCATGCTGGGCAAGGTCTTCCTGCCCTTCAATCTGGTCAAGGGCGGCCTGAACGCCGGCCTGGCCCTGCTGCTGTACAAGCCGCTGACCGCGGCCCTTCGAAAGGCGCGGCTGGCGCTTCCCTCTCCGTCCGAGCACAAGGGCCGCTTCCATCTTGGCTTCACCCTGTTCGCGCTGGCGGTCTTTGTCACCTTCACGCTCCTGCTGCTGGTCATGCTCAAGGTCATCTGACCCGCCGCGCCCCGGCAAGAAACGCCGGTCTCCGGCTCGGCGGTCCGTTCAGAAAGAGATCTGCCGTCTGAAAACCGCGCCGCAAGGCAAGACACAGGCCCGAAGAGCGTCAATGCTCTTCGGGCCTGCGTTTTTTTCATAAATCATTGGTTTCCGCGGCCGTTGTCTTGTCGGATCTCCCGCTCGCGTCGATCCGCTCTTCAAAGCCGATTTGCCTCGTTCGTTTCCTCTGTCCGGATCAGACCTCGTCACGCGCCGCGGCGCCTCCGGCCGATCGCGGAGATTCCCTCCGCCGCGCCCCAGCCGATCAGCGCCAGCACGACAAGCGCGGCGGAGAGTCCCAGCCACAGGTCGAAGGACCTGTCCGGCGCCGCGGGTCCGGTGCGGTTTCCCAGCGAATCGCGGATCACAACGTCCTCCCGCGCGCCGGCCTGCCAGCTGCTTCTCACGGCCACCGCGCCGCCCCAGCGGCGTGCGGCGGCCCTTTCATAGAGCCCCTTCACCAGCGGGCTGACCCAGACGGTCACCGGCGCGCCGGCCGGAACGTCCGTGCGGGCCAGCGCCCGTTCCTCCACCGCGGCGACGGGAAAGCGGCGTCCCCACGCCTCGCGGACCTCGAAAAAGACCCGGTCCGCTTCGTTCCGGGAAACGCCGGCCGGAACAAAGGTCAAAACGCAGGGCTCGGTCAGCTCCGCCCGGACGGCCGCCTCGGCCGCCGCGGCGTCGCCGGTGAATCCGATGCGCCAAAAGCTCCGCTCGCCGTCCGCCTGATCGCCGCCGTCCCATTCGGCGGCATAGGCGATCCCGTCGGGATACCCCTCGCTTTCCCAGCGCGCCATCAGTCCCGTCATGGTCCCTGCGCCGAAGTCCCGGCCCGGCCCGTCGAACGGGAGCGACGCGGCGTATCCGTTCTCTTCGGCGGCGCGGACGAGCTCACAGAGCAGATCGTCCTCCGCGGTGCCGAGATACCACTCTTCCGGCTCGGCCGGCCGGCTCAGGGCGATGGTCAGATAGTATTCCGGATCCATGCCGGCCGCCTCGGCCGCGCGGGCCGTCTCATCCCGCAGGGCCTCGACCCGCAGGGCGACGTCGTCCCCCGACAGGACAAAGCCGCTCTCGCTTGCCAGCACCAGCCGGACGAGGCGCTCCGGCGCGTCCCCCTGCCGGCGCCGGAGAAGCGCGGAGCGATACCACGGCGGGAGCACAAGCGAGCTTTCGCCCACGGGAAGCGCCTCTGCCGCGGCGGCGCGCCGGACCTTGGGGATCGCCAGCGCCGCCCCGGCGGCGAGGATCAAAAACAGGCAGACCGAAAAGATCACCAGCGGGACCGTTTTCCGTTTCACCGCGCATCTTCTCCCTTCCGTTCGGACTTAGCCCGCCGGAGCCCGGCAAGGTCTCTGTCCCTTGACAGTTTATCATCCTGCAAGAAATGTGTCAATATTTTCCCGCCATTTCGCTTCCGGCCGCGGCGACAAGAAAATCGCCGCAAGCGAATGCTTGCGGCGACGCGATCCGAGTGGCGGGACTTGAACCCACGGCCTCTTGAACCCCATTCAAGCGCGCTACCAAAACTGCGCCACACCCGGAAATCGGCAAGGGTTATTATAACACACTCCTCCGGAAAAAGCAAGCCTGTTCCCAAAAGAATTTTTCGGCCGCTTTTTCCGCGCGTCCGGACCGGGCCGGGCATAGGAAGCGGGCGGCCCGGCGTCTTCCGTGCGCCGGACCGCCCGCGAGAGCCGTCCTTTGGTCACCGGGTCTCCACGGCGCTGCGGAAGGCCGCCTCGACGGCGTCCGCCGTTTCGTCGCACATGATCAGCGCCACGCACCGCCCTTGCGTCACGATCCGGCTCCTCTCGGCCGCCGCCACCTGATCGGGGGCGTAATTCCGAAAAGTCCGGACACGGTCCTCCACGTGCGCGCGCAGGGCTTTCTCCGCAGCGTCCGCGTCGGAGGAGCGCTTCAGCCGGATCACGGCCAGCTCGCAGGGAGCGCCAAACGAGGAATAGCAGAAGAACCAGCCGTCGACCTTTCCGGCGTCGACGGCGGCCAGATAGGCCAGCGCCCCGTCGCCGTCCGCGTCCGAGACCTCGCTCATGCCGCCGGTCTCGCCGGCGGCGGCCAGCATGGCGTCTTTCACCGCGTCAAGGTCCGCGGCCGGGGCCCCGGCCCCGCCGCAGGCGGCAAGCAGCGGCAGCGTCAGCAGCGCCGCCGTCAGCAGAAGGATCGCCCGTCTCATTTGCCGTGTCCTCCCTGCTGCCATTCCCCTTCATATTCGACGGGCTGCCAGTCGCCGAAGGCGTCGTCGATGGCCTGATCGATCGCCGCGAAGTCGTCCTCTTCCGGCTCGACGGGAGCCTCGCCCCCCGAGACCTCGACGGTGATGGACAAAACGTCGAACTCGGCGGACAGCGGCAGCATCTCGGCGTACATCCAGACGTGCCCCGTCTCATAGTCCTGCTCCAGCAGCCCCTGCAGCCGCGAGACGGCATAGTCCACCGAGCTGTGGAGCGCCCCGGTGGGATCGTCCAGCCGGTAGAACAGGCTGCCGCCGCCCTCGTCGATCACCTTTCTCAGGGCGGAGGGCAGCGCCGCGGCGCTTTTCAGCTCGACGCTGTTCTGCACGGCATAGTTGAACGCGATGCCCTCGGCCGCCGGGAAAAGCTCCCGGTCCCAGCTCTGCATCTGGCCCATCTGCATGTCGCTGAGGTTGAAGTGGCTGTGATTGCCGGTGCCGACGTCGGAATAGATGTCCGTGTGGTACCATTCACCGCCCAGACAGACCAGATCCCACGAGTGGCCCAGATCCAGATTGTGGACCACCATACAGTCGATCTTCATCATCTGCATGAACAGCCGGAAGGTGGTGGCGTACCCCACGCAGACGGCGTTGTGGTATTTCAGCACGCCGTAGGGGTTGTCGCAGTCCTCCTGCGTCTGGGGCACGGCGATCAGCGAGCCGCTGTCGAAAGCCAGGTTCGCGGTCATCCAATCGTAGACGGCCAGCTCTTTCTCATAGTCGCTCATGTCGTCCCGAACGATTTGGGACAGCACCGCCGAGGCCATCCGAAGGGTCTCTTTCTCTTTGTCGTCCAGACGGGCGCTGTCCCCGGACAGATAGGCGTCCGAGATGCGGCGCGTCGGGCGGATGACGTACTCTCCGGCGATCCGGACGCCGTCCTCCCGGCTGCCGCCGCGGATCAGGCGGTTCCAAAGGGACGGGAGCCCGTCGAATTCGAACTCGTCTCCGGCGGCGGCCGCTGCGGCCGTCGCCGCGGCGGCGCCCGCAGCCACCGTGCCGACCGCCACGGCGGCCAGCGTCAGAAGCTGGATCAGCAGGATCGCCCCGAGGGCGATCCAAATGGGAACAAAGCGCTTGTTCGCGGGGTTTGACACGATCTTTCCTCCGTTTTCCCGATCTGTTTTTTTCTGTCTCAAAGGCCCTCCGGACGGCCGCTCAGCGGTTCCGGATGGCGTCGATGGGGCGCTTGGAAGCGATGCGCCGGACGGGCAGGAAGCTGGCCGCCGCGGCGACGGCAAGGCTGATGACCAGCAACAGCGCGATCTGACGCACGCCGTAGTGCAGCACCGTGATCAGAACGCCGAGCCGGCTGCGGATCACCACGTTGACGATGGCCGTCGCGACGCCGGCGAGGACGGCGGCCTGGATGAAGTTGATCATGGCGATCAGGAAGCTCTCGGCGAAGAAGATGCGGAACACGTCCGCCGACCGCGAGCCGATGGCGCGCAGGATGCCGATCTCCTGTTTCTTGTACGAGATGCTGACGGCGATGAAGTTTGCCAGCAGCAGCGCGGCAAACACGGCGTAGAACAGCCCGCCGTACAGGAAGCCCCTGGACGTGACGCGCAGGACGTCGCGCACGATGTCCAGCTCATAGGTCACCGCGTTCTGCAGCGGAAACCGGACCGAGTCGCTGTCGTCGTAACAGGCCTTGACCAGCCGCGTCAGATCGGTCCGGGCCGAAGGCATGGCGCCCACCGCGAAGGCATAGCTGCCGCGGTCTTTGGTCAGGAGCCCCACGAAGGCGTCCGACGCGACCACGACGCCGGCGTACTCCGGATACTTCTCCGTGTCGAGAAAGCCGGCCACCCGCCAGCCCTCGGTGTCGGCTGGCCCGTCTTCGTTCTGGAAGAACAGGCCGGTCTCCAGGACCTTCACGCCGCCCAGCACGCCGTCCAGACGGCCCTCCGTCAGACGCGACGCGAAGGAGGACGGGTCGTTCTCGTCATAGAGGTTCACGGAGCTCGCGGCGATCAGGACCTCCTTTTCGCCCAGCGCGGTCTCCGGCCGGCCGGTCCAGATCACGGCCGCGGGATCCACGTCCGTCAGCCGGCCCGTCTTTTCGGGCCAGGCGGAGATGTAAAGCCCGTTCTCCTCCTGGTCGCCCGGAAGGATCCCGCCCAGCCGGAAGTAGATTTCGCCATCGGTCATGCGGCCGAAGCGCGCCTCCTGCCGGGCCAGCTCGGACACGGTACCCTCGCCGGCGAAGGCCAGCGAACAGAAGCTGTAGCGCACCGCGTACTCATATTCCTGCGTCAGGACGAACCTGACCAGGATCTCGCCGGTGGACAGGTTCTCTTCCTCATCCGCCAGATCCGCATAGCGCGACAGGTCGAACCCGGTGTCCACGACGCCGCAGACCGTGAGCTGACGGTCGCCCATGTCCAACCGGCGGCCCACCAGCGCCCCGGGGTCCGGGATCGCCTCCGGCGCGGTCGGGTCCCCGCCCGGCGCGACGTAGCCCAGCGCCTCGAAGGTCTCGCAGAACAGCCGGCTGACGGCCACCTCGTCGTCGGCGCCGGGCGCGGGCAGACGGCCCGCGACCAGCTCGTAGCCCAGCTTTTCCAGATCTCCGTCCGACACCTCGGTCAGACCGGAGAATATGCCGCCCAGCAGCGGCCGGGAACGCCGGATCTCGTCCTCGTTTTCCGGCCGGCCGACGCTGGCCGAGGCGTTCAGCGACAGCGTTTCGGGGATGTAGACGCCCTTCAGCGCCGTCCCGGTGCGCTCGGCGAAGGACGCCAGCTCTTCGTCGGTCAGACGGTAGGTGGACTCGTCCCACCAGGCGCCGAGGCCCTCGCCCCGATGAACGGCTTTTTTCACGGCCGCATAGGTCACGTTCGAGTCCAGGATCGAGTCGACGCAGGTGCGGACGTGGTTGTAGGCGCCGAAGGTGTCCGCCAGAGCGAACATGGTGAAGGCCCAGGTCGAGAGCAGGATGGTCATAACCAGACGGAACTTTTTGAAGCGCAGGCCGCTGGCGCCGATGCGGAAGGCCGCCTTCAGCGGGAGCTTCGACTTGATCAGACGGAAATCCCGGCCGTCCTGCCGCGGGATCGAATCGGGATCCGTCGGACGGAACCGGCGGCCGAAGGCCCGGACGCGCAGGGCGATCCCCTTGTCCCGGGCGGCCAGATATTCGTTGATGGCGAGCCGGTCCTGTTCGGTGAGCTGATACCCGGCGGCGACCTCGACGGCGTCCCCGGAAAAGCTGAGCCCCTCCGCTCCGTCCTCCTCCGGCGCGGCCGGGTCGCACTCCACGTCCCGGATCACGCGGCCGTCGGACAGCTCGACGATGCGGTCCGCATAGCGTTCGGCGAACTCCCGGTCGTGGGAGACGACGATGACCAGCTTTTCCGCGGAGAGGCGCTTCAGCGTGTCCAGCACCTGGCGCCCCGTGACGGAGTCCAGCGCGCCGGTGGGCTCGTCGGCCATGATGATCTGCGGGTTCTTGACCAGCGCCCGCGCGATAGCGACGCGCTGAAGCTGGCCGCCGGACAGCTCGTTGGGCCGCCGCGCGCCGTATCCGTCCAGATCCACCGCCTTCAGGATGCGGTCCACCTCTTCGTTTTCCGCCTTTCGCCCCTGAAGCTCGATGGCCAGCGCGATGTTCGCGCCGACGCTGAATTCCTCCAGCACGTTGTATTCCTGAAAGATGAAGCCCACATAGGTGTTGCGGTACGAGTCGAACCGCTGTTGGGAAAAGCTTCGGGACGAGACGCCCTTGATGACGATCTCGCCGCCGTCGTACCGGTCCAGTCCGCCCAAAAGGTTCAGCAGCGTGGATTTGCCGCTGCCGGACTTGCCGAGCAAAAACACCATCCCCGTCTCGGGGAAACGGATCGTGACGTTGTCCAGCGCCTTGACCGGAACGCCCCGCTTGGGGCGATAGGTCTTGGTCAGTCCGATGGTCTCCAGCATGCGCCGCGGCCTCCTTGTTCCTTCGTTTTCCGTTTTGCCCCGCGCCGGATGCGGTCCGCGGGGCACCACGGTAGATTTTACCACATCTTACTCCGAAAAGCGATAGGCAACCTGTATAGAATCCGCCGGGGCCGCCCGTTTTTTCTCATGGTTTTGTCCCCCCGCCTGTTACCGTTTTGTAACCGTTTTTCCTCCCGCACGGCGGGCGGCAAAAAAATTTTCGCCGCGCTATTGCATTTTGAAGATCGCTGTGCTATAATACTCAAGTCGTCGGAAATCCGCGGCATGCGCCTGTAGCTCAGCTGGATAGAGTGACTGGCTACGAACCAGTAGGTCGGGGGTTCGAATCCCTTCAGGCGTATCCGAAAAAACACTGTCTGATCCCAAAGCAGTGTTTTTTTTGTTGCTATTTGGGAACGATTCATGTATAATATTTTTTAGAATCCCGTCGCAGGAAACTGCCGATACGTCACGACATCTTCGACCGACCATGAAAGGATGGATCCTATGTACCGCCGCACCCGGCTGAAAGACGTGCTCGATCTGGCCGCCCCGCAAACGTGGACCGGCTCTGTGACGCCCGCCGTCATCGCGCTGGCGATCAGTTATCACCGGCTGAGATCTCTGGATCTTCTCATGGCGTTGTGTTTGATCGTCATCGTGCTCCTGATGCAGTCCGCCGTGAACGCCTTCGACGATTACGCTGACTTCGTCAAGGGCACGGACACGCTGGAGAACTCCCCCGACGCAGAAGACGCCGTCATCGTTTACGGGATGCGGCCCCGGACCGCCCGGAATCTGGGCTTTGCGTTCCTGCTCCTCGCGCTGATCCCGGCGGCGTACGTCGTGATCGTGCGCGGTCCCGTTCCGCTGGTGATCGGGGCGATCGGGGCCGCCGTGCTCTTCTGGTACGCGTTTGGAAAGATCCCGATCTCCTATCTTCCGCTGGGCGAGGTCTGCTGCGGCTTCGTCATGGGCGGGCTGATCCCGCTGGCCGGGGTCTATCTGCAGACGAGGACGCTGGACTTCTTCATTCTCGTGGAAACTCTGCCTCCCATCCTCGGAATGGCGGTCAACATGTTTTCCAACAACGGCTGCGACATCGAGCGGGACCGTCCCGCTGGGCGCCGGACCCTCGCCTGTCTGCTGGGGCAGAAGCGCACCGGCACGCTCTATCGGATCCTGCTGCTGATCTGGGCGGCAAGCCCCGCCGTCGTCCTGGCGGCCCAGTGCCGCTGGACCGGCGTTTTCGTCTATCTCGCGGCTTCTCTGGCTTTCCTGCATCTCGTGATCCGCCAGTTCCGGATCCAGCTGGGCCCGAACAACCGCGACGCAGTCATGACCGGCGCCACGACGCTGGTCACGGCCGTCGGGCTGACGTACAGCCTGGCGATGGTGCTCGGATGAGCGGGCGGCCGTCAGACCGCGGCGGGCAGCCGATCGTCGCGCTTCGTGAACTATACGCCTGGAAGGAAGCGGAACTCGCCGATGTCCGGACCCGGATCCGGGAAGCTGCCGCACAGGCCAACGCGCACGGAAAGCTGGGGCTGCTAATCGGCCAAGCGGTCTCCGCGGAAGGGAAAATGCTCCGGCCTCTTCTGGCGCTTCTGGCCGCGGGAGACTGCGGGGAGAGCCGGCGCGACGAGCTGCTGTGCACCGCCGCCGCCGGAGAGATGCTCCATGTCTCCTCGCTTCTGCTGGACGACATCATCGACGGTGCTACGACCCGTCGGGGCCTCCCCAGCGTGCAGGCCGAGCACGGCGTCCCGGCCGCTTTGTGCGCCGGAGACTGTCTCATGGTGGCGGCCTTCGCCTTCCTTTCCCGGCGCGGGTATCACCAGTCCGCCGCGGAACTCATGGATGCGGCGCTGACCGCCTGCGACGGGGAGATGCTGCAGGACGAGCACAAGTTCGACGTTTCGATCGGCGAAGAGGTCTATCTGGCCTCGATCCGGGGCAAGACCGCGGCCGCCTTCGCCTTCTGCTGCCAAAGCGCCAGCCGGATCGCCGGCCTGCCCGATCCCGTGCGGCAGGCGCTGACCGCCTATGGCGAAACGGTGGGCATGATGTTCCAGATCCGGGACGATCTGCGCGATTGGACGCTGGACGAACAGACGCTGGGAAAGCCCGCCGACGAGGATTTCCAGAACGGCGTCTATACGCTTCCCGTCCTTTACGCCTTTGCGGCGGAGCCCTGGGGCACAGCCCTGCGCGATTTTGCGCAGAAACGGGAACTGACCCGGAATGAGCGGAAAACGGTCCGCCTTCTCGTGTCGGAGGCAGGCGGCATCGCGTATGCCAGGCACGTGCTGGACGATCTCGCGCAGACGGCGTTCGGACTGCTTGCAACACTCCACGACGATCGCCGCAAGAACGCGCTGCGCCTTTTGACGCAGGTCCTCTGCCGGGACTCGTGATCTTCGCTTTGATCCGACAAAGCGTCGGCGCCCTCGGCGCCGACGTTTTTTTCGTCCGATCCGCCCTTGACATCCGCCCGGCGGGATGATAGAATAAAATGCACTCTCTCCCGGGAAGGAGGTCGGTCGCCGTGCCGGGACGCGCCGAAAAGACCATCGCGCAGAACAAAAAGGCCTATCACGACTATTTCGTGCTGGAGACGTACGAGGCCGGCATCGAGCTGGCCGGGACCGAGGTCAAATCCCTCCGCGCGGGGAACGTGAATCTGAAGGACAGCTTCTGCGCCGTCAAGAACGGCGAGATGTTCGTCATCGCCATGCACATTTCCCCCTATGAAAAGGGGAACATCTTCAACCGCGACCCCTTCCGGGCGCGGCGGCTGCTGATGCACAAGAGCGAGATCCTGAAGCTCTATATGAAGACCAGGCAGGACGGGCTCACCCTCGTCCCACTGCGGCTCTATTTCAAAAACGGCCGCGTCAAGGCGGAGATCGGCCTGTGCCGCGGCAAAAAGCTGTACGACAAGCGCGAGGCCATGGCCCAGCGCGACGAAAAGCGGGAAAACGAACGGTACGTCAAGTCCGCGTCCCGGCTCGGCGACTGATCCGCCGCGCGCCGTCTTACCGCTATTCCAAAAGCCCGGCGGGGAACTCCCCCGCCGGGCCGTTTTTTCGTCTGTCTTTTTCCGTCAGGTCCCGTCCCGGGAAAAGCCCATCTTTTCGCAGAGACAGCCCAGACTCTTTTCATACTGGGCCCGGCTGATGGCCCCGTGGGCCAGAAACGTGTCCAACAGCTGTTTCTGCTCCGCAAAGAGCTCCTTTTTCCGGTCGCGCCGGTCCCAGCGGCCGTCGGCCGCCTCGGCCCGGATCCTGTCCAGAACGGGCTCGTCCGCCGGGCAGAAGGCGAAGGCGTCCGCCTCTTCCGGCTCGATCCAGCGAAGGTCGGCGTGCTCCAGCAGCCGCGGCTCGCCCGCGGCGATCCGCGCGGAAAACAGGATCAGCCGCACGGTCAGGTCCGGATACTCGTGGACCGTCTCGAAGAACACCTCGCCCGGCTCGACCTCGACGCCCAGCTCTTCGCGGCACTCGCGCACCAGCGCCCGGGCGGGCGTTTCGCCCGGCTCGATCTTCCCGCCGACGAACTCCCACAAAAGGCCCCGCGCCTTGTGCGCCGGCCTCTGACAGATCAGGAACGTCCGACCCCTGCGGATCAGCGCCGCGGCCACCTCGACCAAAGCTCTCTCCTCCGTTCGTTCCAGGTCCGGTCCCTATCCGACCAGACCCGTGATCAGGATCTCGATCCCGATGGCGATCAGGATCGATCCGCCGAGCCACTGGGCCTTTCCGGCCAGCCTCGTGCCGAACCGCCGCCCAAGCAGCACCCCCGCCGCGCAGAGAGCGAAGGTCACCGCCGCGATGATCAGCGACGCGGCCAGCGCCATTCGCCAGTCGTACCCGCTGACGGTAAAGCCCACCGAGAGCGCGTCGATGGACGTCGCGACCCCCTGGGACATCAGCGCGCCGAAGCCGATCCGGACCGGAGCGGGCTCGTCATCCGGCGCGGTCCCGGCTCTGCGCGCCTCCAGGATCATCTTCCCGCCCAGGAAGGTCAGCAGCGCCAGCGCGATCCACGGGATGAACCGCTCGACGGCGGAAAAGGTCCGCACCGCCGTCCTGACAAAGAACCATCCCGTCATGGGCATCAGCGCCTGAAAGAACGCGAAGACCCCTGCCACGGCGCACCGCTTTCCCCGGCTCATGTCCGGCTCGCTCAGACCGTCGGCCAGCGAAACGGAAAACGCGTCCATGGCCAGACCGACGCCCAGCAGAAGACTGTTCGCGACAAAGCCGAAACTCCACTCCATCCAAGCGCGCTTCCTTTCCCCGATCCTTCGCCCCGCAGCCGCCGACGCGGCCCGGTATCACCCTATGCCGGACGGGCGCGGCGCTATTCCGGTTTTCCCGCAAGCAGGGAGGCCCTTTCCGGGCGGCCCCGGGGCTCTCCGGAAAGGACCGCCTTATTATACCACCTTTTTTTCCGTCTGTACAGACCCGTTTTCCGGAACGTCCGCGTCCGGCCGGCAAAAAAAAACGACGCGCAGGCTCCGGAAGCCGGACCTGCGCATCGTTTGCAGCGCGACCGCCGCCGCAGCTCCACGCCGCGGCGCGGCCGGGGAAGAGACGGCCCGCGGTCAGCCGATGCCGTCGATGTCCAGATAATACCCCAGGACCTCGCCCACGTCGGTGATCCGGCCGCGCACCGTGATGGGATCGCCCGTTTTCATCTCCATGATCTGTTCCAGCTGGCCGCTGTTCCTCCGGATCATGCAGTGCACGGAATCCAGGAGATACGTATAGTCCCCCGGATCGGCGCCGACGCTGATGTACCTGCCGTTGCTGTCGATGGTTTCCAGATACCCGGTCAGCTCCACGTACTGCCCCTTGAACGTGTTCTGGGCGTTCAGCGCGTTCCCGCTCAGCATGTCGAACAGCTCGGTCACGTCGTACCTTCAGCCGCTATGAGACCGGCGAACGGGAGCCCGGCATCGCCGAGCTCATCAAGCTGGCGGACTATTTCAACGTTTCGCTGGACTACCTCACCGGGCGGACCGACGATCCTACCTGTTTCCGATGACGCAAAAAGCCTCTCCGATCCCGGAGAGGCTTTTTTCTCTTGCCCTGCGGCGGGGCTCACTCCGCCTGTGCGGCGCCGGCCCGGCGCGCCTCGAACTCCGCGAGCGACGCGCGGACCTTGTCGTTCATGCCGCCCTGCTGCATGCGGACCGCCTGTTCCACGCACTTGGCCACCGCCGCGGCGTCACTGGAGCCGTGGCCCTTGACCACGGTCTTCTCCGCGCCCAGCAGCACACTTCCGCCGTAGTTCTGATAGTTCATGAACTCCTTTTCCTCCAGGAACATGCGCTTCATGAACCACGCGCCCAGCATATACCGTTTTTTCGAGGCGATGTCCCGCTTGATCTTTTTCAAAAGCTCCAGCGCGGTCCCCTCGGTGGTCTTGATCAGCACGTTGCCCGAGAAGCCGTCGCACACCACCAGATCGTATCGGCCAGACAGCAGGTCCCTGCTCTCCATGTTGCCGACGAAGCGGATGCCGGGCGTCGCCTCCAACAGCGGATAGGCGGTCTTGCGCAGCTCGTCGCCCTTCTCCGACTCCACTCCCACGTTCAGAAGCGCGACCCGGGGCGACCGGACGCCGAAGGCGCTCTCCAGATACCGGCTGCCCAGGATGGCGAACTGGCACAGCTGTTCGGGCAGGACGTCCACGTTGGCGCCGCTGTCGCAGATGCCGACGATGCCGCCGGTCATGGTGGGCAGGATCGGGCAGAACGCCGGCCGGCGGATGCCCCTGATGCGGCCGATGCGCAGCGTCGCCGCCGCCACCAGCGCCCCGGTGGCCCCGGTGGACACCAGCGCGCAGGTCTCGGGATCCTCCCGCAGCAGTTGGATCGAGCGGATCAGAGAGCTGTCCTTTTTCTGCCGGATGGCGGCGGTGGGCTTGTCTTCGCCGGTGATGACCTCCGGCGCGTGGACGACCTCGATCCGGTCCCGCGCCGCACCGAGGCGTTCCAGCTCTCTCTCGATGCCCGCCTCGTCGCCCACCAGCGTCACGCGCAGATCCGCGTGGCGCTGAAGCGCCAGCCACGCCCCTTCGACGTTGGCCCCCGGGCTGTTGTCGCCTCCCAGGCAGTCCACGGCGATCTTCATCGGTCTTCTCCTCCCGTCAGGCTCTTGACATAGGCCCGGCGGCGCTTGTGCTGCACCGCGCGGAACCGTTTCCACTGGTTCTGGATGGCATGATTCGTCTCGAGGTTCAGGTTGGTCTCGGCGTACTCCACGCCGTCCTCCCGCAGCATCTTCATCAGTTCAGCCGAGATGGCCGTGCTGACGCCGCGGTTGGCATACTCCGGCGCCACGGCCACCAGACCCAGATCGATGATCTTCGGGTGCCGGATGGCCCGCAGCAGGCGGACCAGCGCCGCAGGCGTCAGACGGCCGCCGGACTTCTGGACCGCCTGCGCGATGGACGGGAAACAGATGCCGAGGCAGACCAGCTTGTCGGTTTCGTCCAGGATGACCGCCACGTGCTTCAGATCGACGATCAGCAGGAAGTTGTCGATCATCATCTTTTTCATCCCGTCGGTGAAGGGCACCGTCCCGTAAAGGCCCGCGTAGGCGCGGTCCAGCAGGGCGAAAAAGTCGTCGCCGTACCGCCGGATGAAGTCGCGGACGTTTTTGGCCTCGCCGAAGTGGAGCCGGCAGCGCTTCATGATATAGGCGCTCATGCGCTCCAGCGTGTCGTCCTGTTTTTCGGGCAGATAGATCTTGCTTTCGACCCAGTCCACCTCTTTGGCATAGCCGCAGGACTCGATCAGCCGCGCGTAATAGGGGGCGTTGTACTGCTCTTCAAAGGTGGAAAGCTGGTCGAAGCCCTCGATCAGCAGCCCCTCGCGCTCGAGGTCGGAATACCCCAGCGGCCCGCAGACCGTGTCCATCCCTCTGGCGCGGGCCCAGTCCTCCACCGCCGCGAACAGCGCATCGGCCACCGCCTGGTCGTCCACCGCGTCGAACCGCGTGAAGCGCACGCGCTTCTCCCCCGTCTTTTCGTTGGCGGCCCGCTGGAGGATGCCCTCGATGCGGCCCACCATGGCCCCATCCCGGTAGGCGTTGAAAAAGACCGACTCGCACGTCTCGTTGTAGACGAAGTCCCGGCGGAACATCTTCTTTTCGTCCGCATAGAGCGGCGGAACAAAACAGGGCTCGTTCCGGTACAGGCGCAGCGGGAAGTCCAGAAAATCCTTCCGCTGCCGACGGGTCCGGACCTCACATACCGTCAGCATACCGCCGCGCTTTCAGCGGTGGACGGCGTGGAAGCTGATCCCGACGCCGTTGGGGCCGCAGTGGCTGCCCGCCGTGGGGTTCACGTCGACAAGCTCGATGCGAAGGCCTTCGCCGAAGCGCCGGCGCAGCAGGGCGATGACCTCTTCCGCGATCTCGCGGGAGTCGCTGTGGCCGACGATCACCCGGTGATCCGCCACGTGGTCGCCCAGCTCTTCCACATAGGCCACCAGCCGCTCCATGGCCTTGGCGCGGCCCTTTTCCTTGCCGACGCTGACCATCTTGCCCTCGCTGTTCATGTGGATGATGGGCCGGATGCCCAGCAGCGTGCCCATGGTCCCGGCCAGGCCGGAGACCCGGCCGCTGTGCTTGAAAAAGCGGAGATCGTCCGCGAAGAAATAGACGGCGAACCGGTCCACCTCGTCCCGCGCCCAGGCCAGCATCTCTTCGGCGGTGCGGCCGGCGCGGTACTGGTCGCCGATCTCCTTGACGATGTTCAGGCTTCCGATGGTGATGCCCTTGGTGTCGATCTCGTAAAAGGCGCGGTCGGGGTACCGGGTCTTCAGCTCGGCCACCGCCCGGTCCATGGCGTCGAAGGTGGCGGTCATGGCCCGGGAAAAGTGGACGTAAAGGATGTCGTTCCCCTCGGCGAAGACCGGCTCGAAATAGTTCCGGTACTGTTCGACGCTGATGGCGCTGGTGTTGGGCAGCGCGCCGGCGCGCAGCATGTCGTAGAAGGCGTGGGCGTCGAAGACGTCGAAATCCACATAGGGATAGGTGGTCTTGCCGTCGACGCTGTACGGCATGCTGATGAGGCGATAGCCGAACTCGCGGGCTTCGGATGGGGTGATGTCGGTGTCGGTGTCGGTGAACAGGACGAGCATGCGTTTTTCCTCCGTTTTCTCTCTTTATTCCAGGATCAGGATATAGTCGTGGATCGGCTGGCCGCCGTCGACGGGGATGACCTCGGTTCGCCGGAAGGCGGCGCCCAGAGCGCCGCAGAGCGCTTCGGCCTCTTCCGCAGACGCGCCGGCTCCCCGGACCACCAGCATCACGTCGTACTTCCCGGCGTCCAGCGCGCCGGCCAGCGCCAGCGCCGCCGCGTTCCGCTCGGAGGCGTCCGTATAGATCGTGTCCTCCGCAAAGCCGATGAAGTCTCCGGCGCGGACCGAAACGCCGTCCCGGTCCGCGTCCCGCGAGGCCCGCGAGACGAAGCCCGTGACCACGCCGGCGACGACCTCGTCCAGCTCGGCCAGGATGGCGTCGGTATCGCCGGAGGACGTATCCAGCTGGGAGACGGCGGCGTAGCCCTCGCCCACGGTCCTGCTCGGGACGATGCGAACGTCCGCCTTGTCGTACAGCCCGGCCGCCTGACGCGCCGTCAGGATCACGTTGCCGTTGTTGGGAAAGACCAGGATGGTGTCCGCGTTGATCCGCGCGAAGGCGCGGACGAAGTCCTCCGCCGAGGGATTCATGCTCTGGCCGCCGTCCACCACCTCGTCGCAGCCCAGAGACCGGAAGGTCTCCCGGATCCCCTCGCCCGCCGCGACGGCGACGATGCCGTACGGCTTGCGGGGCGCCGCGGGCCGGAGCTCGAGGCGGTTCTGCACGGTGCTCTCGCTGTGCTGGAGCGTCATGTTCTCGATCTTCAGCGTCAAAAACTCGCCGAACTGCTGACAGTGGTTCATCACGTCACCGGGGACGCGGGTGTGAACGTGGACCTTGACCACAGTCCCTTCCCGGAAGGCGACCACTGAGTCGCCGACGCTGTTCAGCCAGCGGATCAGCGCCTCCAGATCGAACGCGTCCGGATCCCCTTTGGCCCGCTGGAGCCGGAGCAGGAACTCGGTGCAGTAGCCGAAGGTCAGCTCGCTGTCCTCGGTGAACAGGGACAGGTCGACGCGCTTTTTCCCGGTCTCCTCCGGGCGGTCGGCGGTCCGGACGGCCTGTCCGTCCAGCGCCATCCGCATCCCGTCGGCGATGTACAGAAGCCCCGCGCCGCCGCTGTCCACGACGCCGGACTCCTTCAGCACCGCCAAAAGCTCCGGCGTGCGCTCGAGAGAGCGGCGAAGCTCGGCGGTGAAGTCGTCAAAATAGCTTCGGATCGTGCTGTCGGGCCCCAGCCGCTCGGCGGCATAGCGCACGGCGTCCTTGTACACGGTGAGGATCGTGCCCTCCACCGGCACGGAAACGGCCCCGTACGCCTCGTCCACGCCCATGGCGAAGGCGCGGCTCAAAACGGCGGGGTCGGCTTCGTCGACGCCGGACAGCCCGCGGGAGATCCCCGCGAAGATCCGGGACAGGATGACGCCGGAGTTGCCGCGCGCCCCCAGCAGCATCCACTTGGACGCCGAAGAGGCCACGTCTCCCAGCGACGCGTTCTCGCGCCCGGCCAGCTCTTCCGCACCGGACTCGATGGTCATGTACATGTTGTCCCCGGTGTCCCCGTCCGGGATCGGAAAGACGTTCAGATCGTTGACGATCTTGCGGTTGGCATCCAGATTGGCGGCGCCCGCCCGGATCATGTCGGCGAACAGGACGCCGTCGATGGCTTCGGCTCTCATGCTCTTTCTGTCTCCTGCCGTACGGCGCTTCGCAGAGCGCTCTTTCTCTTTCTATTATCCTAACAAAGTCCGGCCGCAAAAGCAATGGACAAAAGCAGCGAAGTGTTAAAACTTTCACCGCCTTCCGCAGCCGGCTCTCCCCCGCCCGCCCGGCGCTCCGCCGTTCCCTCTCCCGCAGGAATGTTTCCAAAGTCAAAGAGAACCCTATTGACAGTCAAGCGAACTTGTGGTATAATCGAGCAAACCAAACAAGAGGAGGGATGAACCTTGATTGGCAAACTGGCTCCCGGCGCCGCATCGGGGCCCGGCGGGGCGGAAAGCGTCTTCGCCTCGTTCCGGCCTCTGATCCGCGCCGCCGACGGGCTGACGCTCGGACAGGTCTGCGTTTTGACGGGGCTGGAACCCTCCACGGTCCAGAACTGGGTCAAACGGGGCTTCGTGGCCCGGCCGGCGGGCAAAAAATACCGCGAGCGCCAGCTGGCGCGGATCCTGCTGATCTCGGCGCTTCGGGACAGCCTCCGGATCGAGCAGATCGGCGCTATGCTGGCCTGCGTCAACGGCAGCGCCGACGACGAGAGCGACGACATCATCACCGAGGAAGAGCTCTACGACCTGCTCTGCCGGATCGTGCGCCTGCGGGACGAGACCCCCGCGGGCGAGGCGGACGTGGCCGCGCTGGTCCTGTCCGCCACGGCGGACTACCGCCCGCCCGTTCCCGGCGCGGAAACGCGGCTTCGCTCGGCGCTGGCCGTCATGGTCTGCGCCTGGTTCGCCGGCGAGTACAAGCGCGAGGCGGAGCGCCGTCTGGAAACGCTGTTGGACGGCGGCGCCGCCCCTGGAAAGACCCTTCAATAAACTGAGCGGCGCCCGCCGCAGAAAAGAGGAAACTGTCATGACTCATGCCAAGCTCATTCGGAACATCGCGATCATCGCCGCCGCCGTCATCCTGGTGGTGATCCTGGCGGCCAACTGCTTCACCATCGTCGACCCCGGCCACACCGGCGTGGTGGTCACGCTGGGGCGCGTCCGGACCGGCGTCCTGCAGGAGGGCATCCACTTCAAGGCGCCCTTCGTACAGCAGATCGTCAAGATCGACAACCGCATCCGCAAGCTCGAGGTCAACACCGAGGCCTTCTCCAAGGACCTTCAGAGCGTCAACACCCGGCTGGCCGTCAACTACCGCGTCGACACGGCTAAGAGCTACAGCATTTACAAGAACATCGGCGCCGACTATGAGTCCGTGCTGATGGTCCCCGCCGTGAACGAGGTGCTCAAGGCCATCACCGCCACCTATACCGCCGAGGAGAGCGTCACCAACCGCAGTCTGATCTCCGAGGGGCTCGTGGCCGGGCTGAACGAAAAGCTGAACGAGATCGGCCTGTACGTCACCGACGTCAACATCATCGACTTCGACTTCTCCGACGCGTTCATCAACGCCATCGAGGAAAAACAGGTCGCCCAGCAGAAGCTGCTCAAGGCCGAGACCGAAAAGCAGACCGCCATCACCAACGCCCAGGCGGAGGCCGAAGCCGTCAAGATCCACGCCGAAGCCGAAGCCACGACCACCAGAATCCGCGCAGAGGCCGAGGCCGAGGCCACCAAGATCCGGGCGCAGGCCGAGGCCGAGGCCAACCGGACCATCAGCGCCTCGCTGACGGAGCTCATCATCGAAAACAAAAAGCTGGAGAAGTGGGACGGCGTCCTGCCCCGCGTCACCGGAGCCACCGGCACCATCCTCGACGTGAGCGCGCTCTCGGGCTCGTCCTCCACCGCCGACTGAGTCCCGCGCGCCTCCCGTTTTCCCCCGCAGACCGGCGCGGCCGGATGAGGATCCCCCCCTCGTCCGGCCGTGCCTTTGTCCGTTGTCGTTCCGCACCGGGGTCAAAGCCCCGCCGCATACTCCGTCAGGTTCCGCAGCAGAAGCCCCGCGGCCGGCTCGTCGTCCAGCGTGTTCTCCAGATCGAAGCAGTTGAGGATCAGGACCCCCGCCCCGCGGTCGAAGCCGCAGATCACGTGGAACGCGCCGTAGCCGTCCGGGATGGCATAGCTGCCCGTGTGGAACGCCGGGCAGATCACGTGATCCGGGACTGCGTCCAGCGCGTACGCCGGGTGCGGGAAGGTCTGTCCGAAGTGCGGATAGTCCGCCAGCCCCACGGCGAAGCCGTCGAACACCGTGCCCGGCGTCACGACGCACTCTTTGTGGTACAGCCAGTCCCGGATGTCCTCGATCCGGAGACCGTCGATCCCCAGAAGCGAGACGTCCAGCCGCCCCGAGCGGAAGGGCTCCGCCGACAGCAGGACGGCCTTCGCGCCGCGCTCGACCGCGGCCAGGATCCGCGCCAGGCTCTCGCCGTCGATCCCCTCTCCGGCCAGGATCACGCCGTCCTCCGCCGGTCCGTCCGCGGCGGCGACGCCCTTTTCCGTCAAAAAACTCCTCGTCCGCTCCGCCAGCCCGACGCCCCGGACGGACCTCGTTTCAAAGCGGATCGAAGACCGGTCGGTCACGGTGAACCGCAGCGCGTTCCCCGCGGGGGACGCGCCGTCCCGCAGAAAGGCGCGGAACTCATATTCGCCGGCCGGAAGGCCCGCCGGAAGCGTGCGCTCGTCCACGGGGAAGGCCAGCTCGTCCGCCGGGACCGAAAAGTCCGCGGTCCAGGCCGCTTCGGTCCCGTTCCGCCCGACGACGCTGAACTCCGCCGTGAAGCGCGCCCCGGCCGGCAGGACGCCGTCGTTGGCCAGCACAGCCTCCAGCTTCGGCGGCTCGTCCGCGAAGATATGGGGCCTGGCGAACAGACAGAAGCGCAGCGGGGCCCAGCCGTCGCTGATCGCGTCGAACATCTCGGGCTTGAAGCGCCGCCAATAGGTCCAGAGCCCCTCGCCGCACATGCCGTGGTCCAGCAGACCGGTCAGGCTGTAGCCGCAGAGCCTCGGGTTGGACCGGACGATGTCGAGATCCCGCCGGCGCACGTCCGCGTTCAGCCGCTGGCTCTCGCGCAGCATCATCTCTGCGGAGGGCCAGACCGACGCAAGGCCGAACCGCGCCCAGTCGCGCTCAAGCGCCTCGCTCTGATAGCGGACCCAGGCCGCGTCCTCCAGATCCGGCCGCCGGCCGTCCTGGCAAAAGCGCCGCCACTCGTCGATCACGTCGAACAGCGCGCCCTCGCCGAACTCGGACAGGAACACGGGCTTCGTGCCCGTTCCGACCGTCCGCAGGAACCGGACGTCCCCCGCGCTGAGAGGCGAAACCGGATATGAGTGGAGATCCCCCGGCCGGGCCGCTGGAATGCGCCCGGCACGGTCCTCGGCGTCTCCGCGCGCCGTACCCTCGCCGCCCCACTGCCGCTCCCACACCGCCGAGCCGGGGTTGGACAGCGAGCCCACGGAGGGGTCCTCGTCCCAGCGGCCGCTGTTCAGCAGGATCAGCCGGTCCGGGTCCAGCGCCCGGGCCCGGGGCAGAAAGGCCTCGGCCCGGCGGAAGACGACGCCGTCCGGCGTCTCGTTGAGCAGGCCCCAGACCGCCACGCAGGCGTGGCTGCGGTCCCGCCGGATCATGGCCTCGGTGCAGCGGTCGAACCGCCCGCACACGAGGTCCGGCTCATCCGGCTGCGGCTCTCCCCCGCCCAGCATCCAGGAGGCCAGACACTCTTCATAGACCAGCAGGCCGATCTCGTCGCAGAAGTCCAGCTGCTCGGGCCGGAACAGCCCCGCGATGGAGCGCAGCATGTTGAAGCCGCAGGCCTTGGCATAGTAGAAGTCCTGGACCGTCATAGACGGCACGGCGGGCAGCATCTGGCCCGCGGGGAACGCGTTGCCCGAATGGGCCGAGCGGACGAAGATCCGCCGCCCGTTGAGCCGGAAATACCCGTCCGTCACGCGGAAATCCTTAAAACCGAAGTTCCGGATCACGGCGTGGCGCCCCAGCTCCGAGACCAGCGCCGTCTCCACCCGGTACAGGACCGGGTCGTCCACGTCCCACAGCCGGTGCTCCGGCACGCGGACGGAGCAAGCCGCCCCGGTCCGTCCCGGCCCGAGGCGGACCGGGACCCGCTCCTCTGCGACCAGCGCCTCGCCCCCGGTCTTTTCATAGACGCGGAGCTCCAGCGCGGCCTCCGCCGGCCCGTCGGAGCGGTTCACCGCCTCGACGCGGGCGGTCAGCCGGCCGCTTTTCCAGTCGCCGGACAGGTGACAGTCCGCCAGATAAGTCCCGGGAACGCGCTCCAGCGTCACGCCGTACCAGATCCCCCCGTGGTTCAGGCTGGAACCGCCGCGCCGCCGGACGGTCTTGTTCCGCGAAGCGGCCCCGGCCAGATCGATCCCATCGATCTTCTCTTCGACGGGGTTCAGCACGCGCACCGCCAGCAGATTGCTCCCCGTCCGACGGACCGATCCGGTGATATCGAAGTCGAAGGGGACCTCGCCCCCTTCGTTGCCGCCCAAATAGATCCCGTTCAGCCAGACGTCCGCCTTGTAGTCCACGCCGCCGAAGCGCAGCAGCAGCGCGTCGGTGCCGGCACCGTCAAGCTCGCAGGAGAACTCGGTCCAGTAAAACGCGACGCCGTGGGCCCCGGGAAAGACCTGCTGGACGATCGACGGCACCGTCGTCTCCCGCGCCTCGTCGGGCACGGCGGCGGTCCAGCCGCGCCTGATCCCCCGGTTTTCGCCGTCCGGCGCAAGGCGCCAGCTCGTCAGCCGTCTGGAACGGATCATCTCGTCTCCTCCTCTTTCGGCGTCTCGTCCGCCCGCATCAGCGCGCTGTAGACCGCCCAAAGGGGCCGCGGCACACGGTCCCGCCGCAGCGCGCCGTAGGGGCTGATCTCCCGCCCCTCGCGGTTGCGGCGCGGCCAAAGGTGGTCGGCAAAGACCCAGAGCGCCGCGCCCGCGGCGATCTCACGCAGGACGGGATACTCCGCCGCGACGCACTCGGCCTGGAACGCCTCGTCGCGCACGCCGTCCGTCAAAAGCCCCGTGGGATAGCCGAACTCGGTCACCAGCACCGGCTTGCCCGGATACAGGGCGGACAACTCGCCCACGGTCTCCCGCAGGGACAGGGCCGACTCGGCCAGATCGTAGTCTCCGTTCCGGCGGATCCGTCCGCTGGCGGAGGGATAGAGGTTGACGCAGATCACGTCGTCGTACCGGAAACAGACCCCGGCGCGGCCGTTTTCGCGGAAGGGAAGCATGGAGACGTGGACGCAGAGACGGGACGGGTCCAGCAGACGGGCGTACTGCAGCAACGCGTCGTTGACGGCCGTCACCTCGGGAAGGGCCTCGTTGGTCTCGTTGCTGACTGACCAGAAGCAGACGCTGGGGTGGCTGCGGTCCCGCTCGATCATGCGGCGCAGCATCTCTTTGGCATTCTCATAGGTCTGGCCCAGCCGCTTTCCCTGGACCGTCTCCGGGACCCCCCAGGGGATCAGCCAGGCGTTCAGCGGGATCTCGGCCAGCAGGATCAGGCCCAGCTCGTCGGCCCGCCGCAGCTCGTACGGGTCGTGGGGATAGTGGCACATGCGGACGAAGTTCGCGCCAGAGTCCTTGATGCGCGCGAAATCGGCGTCCACAGCGGCGCGGTCCGCCGCGCCCCCGCAGGCCGGATGGTCCTCGTGGCGGTCGAAGCCCTTGAGGAAGATCGGCTCGCCGTTGAGCAGGATCTTCCCGTCCCGCGCCTCGATGCGGCGATAGCCGTAGGCCGTCTCGAGCTGGTCCGTCCCGGCTTCGGTCTCCAGCGTGAAGACCGCGCGGTAAAGCGCCGGCGAGTCCGGCGACCAGAGGGCCGGCTCCTCCACCGGGATCTCACAGGAGATCTCCGCCGCGGCCGGAAGGGTCCGGACGGCGGCGCGCCCGCCTTCGGGGCCGAACAACTCGACGGACAGCGCGGCCCCCTCGGGGACGGTCCCGCCCAGAACCGCTTTCAGACGCGTCAGCCCCTCCGGCGTGCCGTCGGCCGACACCCGCGCCAGATGGCACGGCGGCGTCGCATAGACGGAGACGCCGCGCACGATCCCGCCCGCGTTGCGCCAGTAGAACACGCTGGGCAGCTCGCCGTCCTCCCGCCGGCTGTCCGTCAGGACCAGCAGGCGGTTCGGCTTTCCGAAAACGGCCTGCGCGCCGATCTCGCACTCGAAGGGCAAAAAGCCCTGCGCCGAGCCGCCCACGTAAGTCCCGTTCAGATAGACGGCCGCGGCGTAGTTCACCGCCTCGAACCGCAGGACCAGTCGGCGCCCCTCCGTCTCGCGCGGGAGAGAGAACTCCCGCGCGAAGCAGCAGCGGCCCTCATAGTCCGGCTCTTCCGGACAGGCGTGCGCCAAATCGCCGGGCACAGTCGTTTTCCGCCAGAAGATCGGCGCATCCGCCAGCGCCTCCTGCGCAATCGTTCCGTCCGGATCCATCCGGAAGCGCCAGTCTCCGTCCAGAGACAGGCGCCATCTCTCCCGTTCCGACATGGGCCGTCGCCCCTTTCGCTCTGCAATTCCGGCGGCTCGCCCGCCGGTCTCTGCGCCTATTTTAGCATACCGCCCGCCCGGCTGACAAGTCCCCCTTTTCAAAAAAACGCGGCGCGGGGGGAAGCTCGGTCCTTCCCTCCGCGCCGCGGGACGGCCGCTTTCCGCCGTCACTTCTGCGGACCGCGCCCCTCATAGTCCGCGCGGATCTCCTCGCACCAATCGTCCGACACCGCTTTCGACGCGCGGAAGCGGACCGCCGTCTCGGCCACGGCGCCGTAGACGGCCTTGGTCCCCTTCCGGTCCGCGCGGTAGTTCACCGCCCGGTCCGCGTCGATGCCGATGCAGGCGGCGGTCTCCACCGAGTCGATGTTGGCGCCGATGAAGAGGAATTCCCAGCCCGCCTCTTCCTTTTTCCGCCGGACCAGCCGCCGCACCTCGTCGGCGGTAAAGTGGCGGCTGGCGTTCTCCATGCCGTCGGTGGTGACGACGAACATCGTCCGGGCCGGCACGTCCTCGGGACGGGCATACCGGTGGATGTCGGCGATGTGGCGGATGGCGTCCCCCATGGCGTCGATCAGCGCCGTACAGCCCCGCACCGTATAGTCGGCCGCGGTCATGGGCTTCACCTCGGCCAGCGGCAGCCGGTCGTGCAGCACGAAGCTCTCGTGGTCGAACAGGACGGTGGTGACGAAGCACTCGCCCTCCTGCTCCCGCTGTCTGGCCAGCATGGCGTTGAAGCCGCCGACGGTGTCGCTCTCCAGTCCGGCCATGGAGCCGCTGCGGTCCAGCAGAAAGACCAGCTCGGTGGCGTCGTTCTTCTCATTCGCGTGTTTCATGTTCGGTCCCTCCTGAAAGAAAAAATCGGCCGCCGGGGGCTTCTGCTCCCGACAGCCGAAGGATACCACGTTTTTCCTCTCCGAAGGTCGCCCCGCAGGCGACAAATCGCCTTTCCCCGCTTTTCCGCGCGGTGTCACGCCCCCAGCAGCGGCTGGTCGAAGGCGAAGAGCGCCTCGTTGATCGCAAAGACGTTGTAATTCCCCTTGCGGATGAAATACTCGACGATGACGTCGAACTCGCTGCTGGGCGACAGGGCGAACCCCGCCTTGCGCAGCAGGTCCCGGGCCTCGTCCGGCGGCAGCTCCAGCGCCACGGCGAAGGCCAGCGCCGTGGGCTTGCTGGGCCGATAGTGCGCGTCGCTCCGGATCTTGGAAAAGAGCTTGCGGTCGATGTTCGCCTTTTTGTAACAGGCGGCGTCGGTCATGCCCTTTTCGTCGATCTTCCGCAGCAGCATCTGGGAAAAGCTCTCGTCCAGCGCGCGCAGCCGCGCGTTCAGCTCCGGGTCGACCGCCACGGCCTCGTCCGCGCAGATCGCCATCTCCGCGTTTTCCCGGCCCGCGGCAGCGGCGTGCGGCATGACTCTGCCGCGATACCGGACAAGACTGCGCGCCGTCCGCGCGGCCTTGTCCGCCCGGGAACCCCGAAGGACGAGGTCCTCCGGCGCGGCGCGGCGCGCGCGGAGGAACGCCGCCAGACCGGCGTCGGGACGAACTCTGTCCCGGTCGCTCACGACCAGCAACACCTGCATCTCCTCAGCCCACAGGAACGCGCCGACGGCGTCCGTGGCGGTACGCAGGACCAGCTCCGGCGGGAACCCCGGCGCACCCTCGG
>JAEERN010000064.1 GCA_016285815.1 Clostridiales bacterium | reverse complement strand
TGACCTTCGGCGGCGGCCGGCCGGCGGAATGCCGGACCCTGCCCGCGCCCGTGGTCGACGTGAAGACGTCGCCGGACGGGACCCTCTGGGTCCTGACGGAGACGCACCTTTTCCGGAAGCGCCCGGACGCGGCGGACTTCGACCTGAAGCTCGTCTCCCCCGCCGGCGCGGCGAGCCTCGCCGTCGACCGCGGCGACCGGGTCTTCGTCGGAACAAAAGGCGCCGGCATCCACGCCCTCACCGGAAAGCGCTGGCACTGGTCCGAGCGCACGGCGGGGATGACGGGGCTTTTGAGCGACTGCGCCCCCTGCGTGGCCTTCGACCCCACGGGGTATCTCTGGATCGGCACGGATCAGGGCGTCTGCGTCTACGACGGGCGGAACGCCTGGCTCGACTGCCGCGGCACCGCCTGTCTCCCCCGCGCCTCGGTGACGGCTATGGCCGCCGACCGGGAGGGGGACCGCTGGTTCGCCACGACCACAGGGCTGATCCTGCTGCACCGCGGCGCCCTCTCGTACTACGGCTATCGCCGCTGGCTGCCGGACCCGTGCGTGACGGCGGTGGCCGTCTCCGACGACGGCAGGACCGTCGCCGCGGCGACGCCCGCGGGCCTCGCCCTTCTCTCCCGGAAGACCATGACGCTGGCGGAAAAGGCGGCGTGGTTCCGCGAAGAGGCCGAAGCGTGGAACGTCCGGAAGGACGGTTTCTGCCTCGAGCGGCATCTGGACCGGGCGGGCGTCCTGTCCCCCGACGAGGGCTTCGTCGCGGTCACCGACAACGACGGGAGCTGGACGGGCGTCTATCTGGCGGGCCTGTGCTATGAATACGCCGTGACCGGCGACCCCAAAGCGCTGGAACGGGCGCGGCGCTCGCTCAACGCCATGCTCCGCCTCACGACGATCACGGGCATCGAGGGCTTTACGGCCCGCGCCATCCGCTATCGGGACGAGCGGCACTTCCAGGAGGAAGAGAACGGCGAGTGGCATCTGGCGGAGGACGGCGCCGTGGAGTGGCGCGGCGAGACCTCTTCCGACGAGATGACCGGCCACTTCTTCGCCTATTCCATCTATTATCAGCTCTGTGCCGACGACGCGGAAAAGGCCGCGATCCGGGAGACCGTCCGGAAGATCATGGACCACATCCTGGACAACGATTTCCACCTGATCGACACGGACGGACGGCCCACCACGTGGGCCAACTGGAACCCCGACGACCTCAACGGCAACGACCAGTGGATCTATGAAAAGGGCACCAACACGCTGGAGCTGCTGGGCTTCCTCAAGGTGACCGAGAACATGACCGGCGACGCGCGGTACGGCGAGGTGTTCCGCCGGCTGCTGTCCGAGCACCACTACGGCATGAACCTCATGCAGTACCGGATCCCGGACGGACACCTGCTGCACATCGACGACCATCTGGACTTTCTCAGCATCCTGACGCTGCTGACCAACTGCGACGACGCGGCGGTCCGCTCGCTGGCCATGATGGGCCTGACGCACCACTGGAACGACGAGCGCGTCGAGCGCAACGCCATGTTCAACGTGATCTACGGCGCCATGACGGGCGCTCCGTGCGACGTGGACGTCATCGCCGACGAGCTGGTGGACCATCCCATGGACCTGTTCTCGTGGGAGGTCTACAACAGCCACCGGACCGATCTGGTCTGGGACCGCCGTCCCGAAGAGCTGGGGATGCCGCCCCAGCTCGTCTCTCCGCTGGCGCCCCACGAGCGGCGGATCTGCAACGAGGACGGCAACCGCTTCATCTGCGACTGCGGCTGTGAAGAGCTGCTGCGCCAACAGCGGGGCGAGCGTCCCGCCGCCATGCTGATGTTCCCCGGGCTCGGCTGCTCCCGCGGCTTCACGCGGGAGGTCGGGAACACCTTCCTGCTGCCCTACTGGATGGGCCGGTACTACGGCATCCTGGAATAGGGTCCCGTCCCGCGAACGATCCCGCGCCCGGTGCGGCTCCCGCCGCGCCGGGCGCGTTCGGCAACGCTTCCGGCAAAACGGTTGCCTATTCCCCCGCCGCGGAAAAAGCGCCCCTTGCGCGGCGGCGCGCGGGGATGTATAATGGGACTGTAGACAGGATCCGCCCCGCGGTGCGGGTGGATCCGCACAAGGAGGAATCTCTCATGGCAAAGACGCTGATCGCCTTCTTCTCCAGAGCGGGCGAAAACTACTTCGGAGGCTCGCTGCGGACCGTGGCGGTGGGGAACACGGAGCTCGTCGCCGACCGGATCCGGGCGCTGACCGGAGCCGACTGCTTCCGCATCGAAATGGCCGAGCCCTATTCCGAGCGCTATATGACCTGCATCGACGAGGCCAAGCGGGACCTTCGGGCCCACGCTCGCCCGAAGCTCGCCGCCGAGCCGGGCGACCTGTCCGGATACGACACGGTCGTCCTGGCGTATCCCAACTATTGGGGCACCGCGCCCATGGCGGTCTTCACCTTTCTGGAAAAGGCCGACCTTTCCGGCAAGACGATCCTGCCCCTCTGCACCAACGAGGGAAGCGGCATGGGCGCCAGCGAGC
>JAEERN010000063.1 GCA_016285815.1 Clostridiales bacterium | reverse complement strand
GCCCGGGTGCGGATCGACGGGCTCGCCCCTTGGGAAAGCGTCTTTTTGACCAATTTCTGACCCTCTCCTCAGCCAGCGGCCGGAAAAAGCCGTCCGGGCCTCACGGGGCCCGGACGGCTTTCGTCTTGTCTTTTGGCGGCGGGATCTCTTTTCAGCTCTCCGGCGGCGCGAGGAGCAGACAGCGGTACCGGACCGCCGTTCCGTCGGGAAACCGCCTGGTGAACGGCTCGACCGCAAAGCCGCAGCGTCGATAGAACCCCACCGCGTCGTCGTCCGTCTCCGCAGCGAGCCCGGACAGCGCCTCGGCCTTCCAAACGGCGCGGATCAGCGCGCGGCCGACGCCCCGGCGCCGAAACTCCCGCCGGACCGCGATGCCCTCGAGCTCCGCCGTGCCGTCCCCGGTCCGGCGGACCACGGCGGCCGCGACGAGTCTGCCGTCCGCACGGCACGCGTAAACGGCCTTGTCCGCCCGGCCCAGCGCCTCGGCCAGCGTTTCCCGGACCACGGCGGGATCGGGGCGGTACAGCCAGGCCCGGCAGAGTCCGCGCAGCCGTTCCGCCTCGTCCGCCGTCGGACGGACGAGGCGCGTCGTCTCCGTCTCCACGCGCCGCGCCTTACCGGTCACCGGTCGGCCTCCGGGGTCCCGGCACCGCTCCGGAAGCTCTCCACCAGCGCCAGCACCTCGAAGCGCTCCGCGTCCTCTTCGGCGGTGACGTCGCGGGTATAGCCCTGGTCGTCCAGCATGTGGGCCGACATGGCCGGGCCCGTGCGCCGCGGACCGGTCCGCAGCACGGCCCGCTCGACGGAGAACACCGGGTAAGAGAAGCGATACCGCCCCAGCCGTTCGCCGTCCAGCCACAGCGTGAAGAACTGGCTCCCGCAGTCGGCCAGCACCTTCAGAGTCACGGTGCGCCCCAGGCGGATCCGGCGGAGCGGGCTGAGCTCCAGCCCGCTCAGGACCTCCAGCATGCGCTCGCCGGCGACGCGCACCGCCGCGGCGATGCCGCCGCAGGCGTCGCACAGCTCGAACCAGAAGCTGCCTCCCTCCGCCAGGCGGGCCACCTGGAACCTCAGCTCGGCCTCGGCCGTCGTCTCCGGGCGGAAGATCCGGTCGGCGCGGGCATAGTCCGCGTGGTCGGCGTCCTTCAGCTGGAGATAGCCGCGCCCGCCCAGACGGACCGTCTCCACCGGGCAGCGCAGGGGGGAATAGACGTTCCAGCCGGGCACGATCTTCGACGGGGCAAAGGCGGAAAAGTCGTCGTCCGCCGCCTCCTCACAGGCGCCGCGCAGGGGCAGCGGCACGCGGGAGATCCAGATGTCCTCCTTGTTGACGCTGTAGGTGACCCAGAGACAGCCGTCGTCCGGTGTCTCCATCCCCTCGCAGATGCCGCGCATATACTGGGGCCCGCTGTCCTTGCACGCGCCGCGGTAGCGGGCGTAGGGCACCTCGCCGTGGACGCAGAACATGTCGGTGAAGGCCAGCCCGTCCTCCGACGGGGCCGCGGCCAGAGGCCAGCGGGCGTTCTGAGCGTGGGTCGGGGTCCAGACCGCGGCATAGCGCCCGTCCGCGGTGCGCTGGGCCCAGATCTTCGAGCCCGGCATGACGAAGGACGGCTCGTACGCCGGCTCTCGCCAGGTCCGGCCGCCGTCGTCCGAGCGGGTCTCCATGCCCCACTTGAACAGGCCGATCCGCGTCTCGCCGCAGGGCTTTTCCCCCAGCGAATACCAGCAGAAGGCCGAAAGCCCCTTCCGGCGCAGGGACAAAAGCTCGTCGTCCGGGCCGTGCTCGTCCAGCCACTGCTGGACGGCGGCCTTGTCCGCCAGCAGCGCCTCGCAGGCGGCGACGAAGCCCGCGTCCGGCGCGGCGGTGTACACCGGATAGTTCAGGTCCTCCTCCCGCCATCCGGCCCAGCGGCTGAAGCGGAGGAAATAGATCGGAGAAAAGCCGCCGTCGGCGTACACCTCGCGCACGACGCGCCCGATGCCGTTCCGGTCGAAGGGGCTCTCGTGGGGGCCGGTGGGGTTGCCGTAGAACCCCAGCGCCAGCAGGCGCCCGCCGGTCTGGTAAAAGGCCATGCGCTGGTGCATGACGGCGTCGATCCCGTCGGGAACGACGTGCTCGGCGCCGTCCGCGTCCCGGTACACCCCCGCCGGGATGCGGTAGGGCGGAAAGATCTCCCGGGGAGCGCTCCACGCCGCGCCGTCTGCGGACGAGACCAGAAAGCTCGCCCCGGGGGCCACGTGCTCGTCCCGCGGGTTGCCCAGATACAGAACGTAGAACCGCCCGCGGAAATACGTCAGATCCGGCGCGTGGTTGTAGGTGAACCCCCGCCCCTCGCACCGCTCGGGGCGGTGACGGTCGGCCCGGGTGATCTGATAGTTGGACGCGCCCACGGCGCGCCGCAGGCCCCCGTCGTGCTTTTCCACGTCGGGCCGGGTGGTACCCGTGTATTTCGGCAGATCGCTCATTTTCGCTCCTCCTCATATCCCGCGCGGGCGAAAGACCGCGCCTTTTTGCTCTTTTCGCGGACGGCCGGTCAGCCGTCCGCCCGTTCCCGGCGGGCGCGGTCCGCGTCCGCCAGCGACCGGGCCACGACCCGGTCCGTGGCCGCCACGCGGTCCACGATCTCAAAGATCCGCTTTTCCAGTTCGCGGCCCCGGCGATAGTCCGCCTCGACCACGGCGTCCACCCGGCCGTCCAGCAGCATCCCGTCGGCCACGGTCCGGTCGTCCCGGAACACGGCGATGCTGTGCCCGCCGTTGACCTTGGTCAGCTTCATGCAGGGCACGTCCGTCAGCCCGTCTCCGAGATAGACCATGTTCCGGAACGGGACCCGCCGCCGGTCCTCGGGCGTGTACTCGTTCAGCCGCCGGTTCTCGTTGACGTCGAACACGCCCTTGTTGATGCGGAACAAAAACTGGGTCTTGCTGGTATAGTTCACGGCCATGGCCGGCCAGAAGGGCACGCCGCTGTCCCGATAGCAGAAGGACGCGGCGTAGATCTCCCGGAACTCTCCGGCGATGGGCGTCCCCTCGATGATCTCCTTGAGGCCCGACGAGATGATATAGTGCTCGGCCGCCAGCCCCGCCCGCGCCGCATAGGCATTGACCCGCGAAAACCACGTCTCGACTCCCGGGAACAGCTTGACGCCCCGCCCCAGCCCGCGCAGGGTGTCGCGGGTCACCAGCTGGCGCCCCTCGGCCTTTTCCAGCATCACCAGCATATAGGCCAGGATGGGATCCATCCCGAACTCCCGCTCCCGCCGGGAACAGGCGCGCCAAAAGTCGTCCGGCTCCATGCCGAGGCCTGGGATGAAGCCGTATTCCTGCATGTCCTTGGGGGACAGGGTGCGGTCGAAATCGTACATAAAGGCGATGACGGGGCGGTCGGTCACGGGTCGTTCCTCCTTCGCGCCGGAAAAAACGGGGCGTTTTCTTAAGTATACCACGCGCCCGGCGGCTTTTCAAGCCGTTCCGGCCGCCCGGAGGCCGTTTTCCGGCGAGCGCCGCCGGAACGGTTGACGCCGCCCGCCCTTTGTGCTACAATGGACGAAAGTTTTTCCCGCGGAAGGAGGCGCGCCATGCGGTACGACGGCGTGCGCCCCGCCGTGTTCCTGCGGCGGCCCAACCGGTTTCTCGCCGAGGTGTCCCTGTCCGGCCGGACTGAAACGGTCCACGTCAAGAACACCGGGCGCTGCCGCGAGCTGCTGGTCCCCGGCGCGGCGGTCTGGCTGGCCCCCGGGACCGCTCCCGGCCGCAGGACGGCCTGGGATCTGATCGCCGCGGAAAAAGCGTCGGCGGCCGGACCGCGCCTGATCAACCTGGACTCTCAGGTCGTCAACGGCGTCGCGGCCGAGTGGATCGCCGCCGGCGGCGCGTTCCCCTCCGCTTCCATCCGGCGTGAGGTGACCCGGGGCGACTCGCGCTTTGATTTTCTGCTCACCGGGCCCTCGGGCCGGGGCGTCTTCCTCGAGGTCAAGGGCGTGACGCTGGAGCGCGGCGGCACGGCGTTTTTTCCCGACGCCCCCACCGAGCGCGGCGCGCGCCATCTGCGCGGCCTGATCCGGTGCCGGGAAGCGGGCTTCGGCGCGGCCGTGCTGTTCGTGATCCAGATGAAGGGCGTTTCCGCCCTGCGCCCCAACGACGGGACCGACCCCGCCTTCGG
>JAEERN010000062.1 GCA_016285815.1 Clostridiales bacterium | reverse complement strand
CGGCGGCGGCCGAGGCCGACGCGATCCTTGCGGAGGGGCTCTGCGTCCGGCTGGAGCAGCTGGCCGTCGGCGGCAGGGATCTGCGGGACGCGGGGATCCCGGAGGGCCCGGCGACAGGCCGGACGCTGAACGAGCTGCTGCGGCGCGTGGTGGACGAGGAGCTGGAAAACGAGCGCGGGGCCCTGTTGGCCGCGGCGGGCGGCATCGCGGCCGGATTTGCCGAAAAAGAGAAAAACGAAAGCCCCGCGGAGGGACGCGGGGCTTGTCAGAGCGGGAAAACTGTGCTATAATGAAAACGGCCGGCGGCGGGTCGCCGGCGGAAGGTGCGGAACGGAACCGCAAACCGAAAAAGAAGGAGCCATAACCATGTCCGGTCACTCCAAGTGGAACAACATCAAGCACAAGAAAGAAGCCGGCGACGCCAAGCGGGCCCAGGTCTTCACCAAGATCGGCCGCGAGATCGCCATCGCCGTCAAGGACGGGGGACCGGATCCTGTCTCCAACTCCCGCCTGCGCGACATCATCGCCAAGGCAAAGACGCTGAACGTGCCCAACGACAACATCAACCGCATGATCACCAAGTATGCGGGCCAGGGCGACGGCGCCAGCTTCGAGAACATCACTTACGAGGGCTACGGCCCCGGCGGGATCGCCGTCATCGTCGAGACGCTGACGGACAACCGCAACCGGACCGCGGCGGATATGCGCCACTATTTCGACAAGAACGGCGGCAACCTGGGCCAGACCAACAGCGTGTCGTGGCAGTTCGACCGCAAGGGCGTCCTGGTGATCGAAAACGCCGGACAGGATGAGGACGAGGTCACCATGGCCGCGCTGGACGCCGGGGCGGCGGACATCAACGCCGACGAGGAGATCTTTGAGATCCTGACCGACCCGGACGAGCTGGGCACGGTCCGCGAGGCGCTGGAAAAACAGGGATACGAGTTCGTCGAGGCCGAGGTCAAGATGATCCCCCAGAACACCATGGCCCTGTCGGACGAGGATCAGGTCAAGAACATGAACCGCCTGCTGGAGATGCTGGACGACAACGACGACGTTCAGAACGTCTGGCACAACTGGGAGGACGCGGACGAGGACTGAGCCCCCGCGCAAGGACGGAAAAAAGCTGCAGACGATCCCGCCGAGGCGGACAGGCCCCTGTCCGCCCCGGCGGTTTCCGTGAGAGACGGGAAAAGAGGAGAAGAGTCATGTCGAAACACAATGAGCTGCGCGCCATGCTGTTCGAAAAACCGGACCATATCCCCATGCACTTCGTGCTGAGTCCCGCCTGCTGGTTCGCCTATCCCCAGGACCGGCTGTGCGATCTGATGGAGGCCCACCCCTTTCTGTTCCCGGGCTTCCGGCGGCCGAAGCTTCCCTTCACGCCGGAACTGGGACCGGACAGCGACCCGTCGACCAGCTTTACCGACGCCATGGGCTGCGTCTGGCACTCGGCCAAGCCGGGCCTGCTGGGAACGGTGGTCCGGCACCCGCTGGCGGATTGGGCCGATCGGGAGCGCTTTTCCTTCCCGGACCCGGACCGGACGGACGGGCGCTTTCCCGTGGATTGGGCCGCTGTGAAAGCGGCGATGGACCGGGCCCCGTACCGGGCGGGCGGCCTGCGCCACGGGCACACGTTCCTGCAGCTCTGCGACCTGCGCGGATACCAGAACCTGATGTTCGACATGGCCGACGAGGACGAGCGGCTGGACGAGCTGATCGACGGGCTGACCGAGTTCAACCTCGCTGTGGTGCGCCGGTGGCTGGACGCCGGGGCGCAGGTCATGGGGTACCCCGAGGATCTGGGGATGCAGGTGGGGCCCATGCTGTCGCCGGACCAGTTCCGGCGGTATATCCTGCCGGCCTACCGCCGGATCATGGAGCCGGCCCGGCGGGCCGGCGCGATCGTCACCATGCACTCGGACGGAGACATCCGTCTGCTGGCGGACGATCTGGTGGACGGCGGGGTCCAGGTGCTGAACCTGCAGGATCTGGTCAACGGGATCGACTGGATCCGGGACCGCTTTTTCGGCCGTCTGGCGCTGGAGCTGGACGTCGACCGCCAGGACGTCACGGTCCGGGGCACACCGCAGCAGATCGACGCGCTGATCCGCGAAGAGGTGGAAAAGCTCTCGACGCCCCAGGGCGGCCTGATGATGGTCCACGGGTGCTATCCCGGGCCGTCGCTGGAGAACATCGCCGCGCTGATGGACGCCATGGAGAAGTACGCGTTCTACTGGAGCTGAAGCGAAAAAAGAAAGACGGCCGGCCCCTTCCCGGGGACCGGCCGTCTGTGTTTTGCGGAGAGGGGCGCGTCAGCGGAAAAAGTCCAGCACGTCGTCCAGATAGGGGTGCAGGATCGCGTCACCCATGGCGAAGATCTCGTGGGTGGCGTCGGGGATCGTCTTCAGCGTGCAGTCCGGAAGACGGCGGGCCAGCTCCTGCTGGGGCTCGGGCAGGACGACGCCGTCCCGTCCGGCGGAGAACAGCAGGACCGGCGTGACGACTGCCTCCGGCTTGCCGGGGGCGAGGACCTTCCCCGTCACCATCTGGGCCTCGTAGCCCCAGCGGTGGGTGGGGTGGGCGTTCTGAAAGTCCGGCGAGCTCTGTTTGAGCGACTCGAAGTACGCCGCGCGGACGGGCACGGGCCCGTCCGCCGCACCGGCCGGCGTGATCATCCGGCGGCGGTCCAGACGCAGGCCCAGGAAAAACTTGAAGCCGGCGCGGGTCGCCCAGGCGGGCAGGCCGCCGCGGGCCGGTGCGATCATGGGCGAGGACAGGACGGCCCGGGCGAAGACCGCGGGCCGTTCTTCCAGAAAGAGCGCCGAGACCGCGCCGCCCATGGAGTGAGAGAACAGATACTGGGGCCCGGTGCGGAAGTCCGCGGTCTGGGCCAGGACCCGGTCCAGGTCCTTGACGTAGTCCGTGAAGCGGTTCACGTGGGTCAGCTTCTTGTCGGCCACGTCCCGGTGAGAGCGGCCGTGGCCCCGCTGCTCGTAGACGACCACGTTGAGCCCGTCGGAGAGAAAGACCCAGATCAGCTCGCGGTATTTCTCGATGGACTCGGTGAAGCCGTGGACGACGGTCACCGTGCCGCGGGGCTCGTCGGCGGAAAAGCACGAGCAGAACAGCCCGACGCCGTCGTACCCGGCGAGGGTGCGGTCCTGCCGCCGGGCGGCGAGATAGGGCAGCACCGTCTCGTCCATCCGGCGGGCGTAGTCGGTCTCGGTCAGATAGGCTCTCATTTTTTGATCTCCGAATAGATCTTCTTCTCGTTGTAGAGCAGGAACAGCAGGCCGCCCAGCAGGCAGACCGCGGCGGCGGCGATGGCGGTGATGCGATAGCCCAGGCCGGTGTCATGGCCGATGGTGGCAAAGGCGGTCACCAGCAGCATGGCGATGCTCTGGCCCAGCTTGAAGGCAAAGGTCCGGGCGGCGTAGAACATGCCCGAGCGGTTCTCGCTGGTGCGGATGGCGTCGCTTTCGGCAATGTCCGCCACCACCGCCTGGGGCAGGATGCCGAAGATGGCCATGGCCGGGGCGGCCGCGGCGCAGAGGATATAGCCCTGGACCGTGGGCGGGATGGGCAGCGTGCTGCCGAACAGGGCCGAATAGAGGAAGCAGACGGTGAAGATGCCGAAGGCGATGAGGATCAGCTTCTTCTTGCCGAGCTTCGGCGTCAGCTTGTTGATGGGGATGTAGAAGATCAGCGACAGCGCCGTCATCAGCACGAAGTAGACAGTGGACATGCTCTCGTCCAGCTTCAGCAGAGAGGTCACGAAGAAGGGCAGCGCAGTCTGGAACATGGTGATGCCCAAAAAGTAAGCCACGTCCGAGGCGACGAACACGCGGAACTCGCGGTTTTTAAAGGTGGCCGCCAGCGAGTGGAACGCCGTGCCCTGCGTCGGGACCACGTCGATATAGTCCTTTTCCCTGATGGTGAACACCGGGACGAACATACAGACCATGCCGATCAGCGCCATGCCCGTAAAGGTCAGACGGATGGCCAGCACGCGCCCCAGCGACGGCTCGAGGAAGCCCCAGATGACGGGGGCCAGATAGGCGATGGCCATACCGGCGATGTACGTGAAGGAGATGGAGGTCGAGATGGTGAGGCGCAGGGACTGGGTCGAGCCCAGCTCGGGGATCAGGGCGGTGTACGGCGTGCAGTACATGGTCATGAAGAAGTAGAACAGCGTGACCATGACGAAGAGAAACGCCGCATTGATCCAGGATTCCTTGTTCAGCGGGGACCAGAAGGTCAGCACCGTGACGAGGGCGAAGGGGAACGCCGCGAAGCGCATGAAGGGGATGCGCCGCCCGGCGGGCCGGCGGCTGCGGTCCGAGGCCGACGCGATCAGCGGGTCGGTGACGGCGTCGAAGACGCGGCCGAAGGCGGTGATGGCGCCCAGAATGGTCAACAGGCCGAGGATGACGCGGCCCTGGGGGATGAAGACGGGCTGCCCCGCGGCCAGCGCGGCCTCGTCGGGCTGGTAATAGTTGACGAGCCAGCTGGACAGCAGCGCGGCCAGAAGGGACCAGCCCAGCTGTCCCACGGCAAAGCACCAGACTTTTCCCTTGGAAAGCGTTTTCACAGTTGCTACCTCCGTACAGTCGTTTTGAGAAACAGAGCCTTCCGGGAAGGGGTCCGCGGGAGGCTTGGTTTGATTATAGACCTTTCCGCGCCGCCTGTCAATGAATTTTTAAAAAAGAGTTGAATAAATCCGGAGTCTCTGAAATAATTTGGAAAAATATTCGATGAAACGGATAAAAAACCGCCGGAGAGGAGAGCCCTCTCCGGCGGCGGGAAAAGCGGGACGTCAGACCCGGTAGACGCGCTTCATCTTCTGCTCCTTGCGGGGCTTGTCGCGATAGTCGGTCGAGGTCTCGGCGATCTCGTCCACGGCGTCCATCCCGTCCACCACGCGGCCGAAGGCGGCGTATTCGCCGTCCAGGAAGGTCGAGTCCTCGTGGACGATGAAGAACTGGCTGCCGGCGGAGTCCGGCTCGGAAGTGCGGCCCATGGAGATGACGCCGCGCAGGTGGCTGATGGGGTTGGGCACGCCGTTGGAGGCGAACTCGCCCTTGATGGTCCAGCCGGGGCCGCCCATGCCGTTGCCCTTGGGGTCGCCGCCCTGGATCATAAAGCCCTTGATGACGCGGTGGAAGGTCAGGCCGTCGTAAAAGCCGCTGTCCACCAGCTTTTCAAAGTTGGCGCAGGTGATGGGTGCGCTGGCGGGGTCCAGCTCGATGGAGATCTTTTTGCCGTTTTCCATTTCGATGATGATCATGTCCGTCTCTCCGTTGTCTTTGGATTTGGCGCGCGGGGGCGGAAAAGCGCGTTCCGCGCGGTCACATGCGTATTATACCCGATTTCCCGCGCCGTTTCAAGGGGCAATTTTCGCCGGGGCGAAGGAGATCAGCGCAAGCTGCCACGGGGCCAGCGAGAGCCCGCGCTCTGCCGGAACGGCGGGGCCGAAGGCCGCGCCGTGGAGCAGACGGGCCGAAACGGGGCGGGTGTCCGGCGCGTCGAAGCGAAGCTCCCGCGGGCGGTCGGACAGATTGCCGACGGCCAGCAGGCGCGCCGTCCCGTCCGAGGCGGCCGCGGCGTACAGCGGGGGAGCGCAGACCGTCTCCGCGCAGCGCCCCAGGCGGAAGAGCTCGCCGAAGGCCTCGAAGGCGGCCCAGGCGGGCTGGGGGCGGCCCTGAAGGTCGAACAGACCGCAGTAAGAGGACGTCGGCTGGGCGTCGTAGTACGCGGCCGCGTCCACCGGCTCGCGCTGGAACGTGCAGAGGTGGGCGAACACGGCGGCCCCGTCCTCCGGCAGGCCGAAGCACCGGCCCGCCGGGCGGGGGTTCCACTCGTCGAGGATGCTCTCGCAGTCCGTCAGGCCGAACCGGTCCAGCAGATTGCGGGCATAGCGCGCAAAGCGCGCGTTGACGGCGGGCTCGTCGGCGTAAGAGTGCCACGAGAAGAAGTCCAGCGGCGCGCCGGAGTCGGGGTCGGAGACGCGGCGCAGGAACTCTTCGGCGAACCACAGGAAGTATTCGGCCCGGTCCGAAGAGCGGGCGGCGGGGACCGGCTCGGCGCCCGCCGCGGCGTAAAAGCCGCAGCTGGCAAAGCCGCCGATCTTCAGATGCGGGAACCGCCTCTTGAGCCGCCGGGCCGTCACGGCGTACAGCGCGAAGTACTGCTCCGGCGTGCCCGTCCACATGGGGTTTTTCGCCGGGTCCGGCTCGTTGTCCGGCTCGTTCCAGATCTCCCAATAGGGGACGTCCAGCCGCATCCCGTCCGCCCAGCCCTCGGTGAAGTGGGCGACGATGCCCTCGCAGACCGCGGCCCACTTTTCGGGGTCCCGCGGGGGGTGGACGAAGGTCTTCCGGGGAAGGTGGTCGATGGACTCGCCCAGCCGGTAGATGGTCCGCGCCCCGGCCTCGTCGATCTCCCGCAGATAGCGGTCCGTGTGATAAAAGCGATAGGCCGTCGGATCGGCGGGGTCGCGGTCCATGTCGGGAAAGACGCAGTGCACGTCCACGTAGACGCCGGAGCCGAAGGGGTATTCGGTGTCGTGAAGACGGCAGAAGGGGATCGACGCTCGGCGGAAGTCCGCCCCGTGTCCCCGGGCAAAGTTCCCCGTGCCGTGCAGGGGCTTCACGCTTCCCGCCGGGCGGGAAAAGTCGACGAAGATCCGGTCCATGAGCGAGGTCCTCCTTTTCGGAAAACCCTCCGGACGGAACAGCGCACGCGGGGCGCGGGCCGCTCCGTCCGGAGGGGTCGGGATCTATTTGGCGTACAGCGCGTAGAGCACGCGGTTGGTGAGGCGCGGCGGCAGATGCCGGGCCAGCCATACGAGGAACGAATAGCCGGCGCCCACGGTGCAGACCGGCGGGACCCGGCGGCGCGAGGCCAGCCGGAACAGCTTTCCGGCCACGGCGGACGGGGGCATGCCGTTCTGCTCGTCCCGCTCCATGCGGGACACGGACCGCTCGACGCGGCCCGCGTAGAGGCCGGTCTCGTCCGCCAGCTTCCGCCGCGCGGCGGTGAAGCCGGTGCGGATGTCCCCCGGCATGACCGCGCACACGCGCACGCCGAAGGGGCGCACCTCGTTGGCCAGCGCCGCGGAATAGGCGTTCACGGCCGCCTTGGAGACGGAATACCATGTCTGGAACGGGATGGGCAGGGCCCCGGCCACGGAGCTGACGTTCAGGATCATGCCCCGGCTTTGCCGCAGGGCCGGCAGACACGCCCGGCAGACCGCGGCGGCGCCGTGCAGGTTGACCTGCATCTGGCGGAGCGAGTCGGCCTCGTCCGTCAGCTCGGCGGCGCCCGAGATGCCGAAGCCCGCGCAGTTGATCAGAAGGTCCAGCCGGCCGGAGGCGGCCAGCAGCGTCCGCACGGCTTCGGCCACGGCGGCCGGTTCGGTGACGTCGCAGACCAGCGGGGCGACGCCATCGGGCGCGCCGCCGGAGCGGGACAGGCCCCAGACGGTCCACCCCGCCGCGGCGAAGCGGCGGGCCGTCTCGGCGCCGATGCCGGAGCTTGCCCCGGTGACCAGAACGACCTTATCCATTGGTCCGGAGCGCGGCGTTGTTGCGCAGCACCACGTCCGCGATGACGTCCAGCGCCTCGTCGATGAGGGCTTCGGTCAGCGTGGCCATATAGCTGGTGCGCAGCATGCAGCCGTCGGACGGGGCCGCCGGGGGCAGCACGGTGTTGACGTAGACGCCGCGGTCGTACAGCTCCGCCGCGGTGCGCAGGGTGTTCTCGGCGGTATAGGTGAAGATGGGGATGATGGGCGCCTCGGAGTCCACGATGTCCAGGCCCCGGGCCTTCAGCCCCGCCCGGGCATAGGCGGACAGCTCGCCCAGCCGCGCGATCAGCTCCGGATGGGCTTCGATGTGGCGCAGCGCGGCCAGCGCCGACGCGCAGGAGGCCGGGGTGATGGAGGCCGAGAAGATGAACGGCCGCGAGTTGTGGCGCACATAGTCCACCACCTTGGCGTCGGCCGCCATATAGCCGCCCAGCGAGGCCAGCGATTTGGAGAAGGTCCCCATGTAGACGTCGACCTCGTTTTCCAGCCCGAAGTGGCTGGCCGTGCCCCGGCCGCCCTCGCCGATGACGCCGAGGGCGTGGGCGTCGTCCACCATGACCCGGGCGCCGTAGCGCCTGGCCAGCGCCACGATCTCGGGCAGCCTGGCGATGTCGCCGCCCATGCTGAACACGCCGTCGGTGACGATGAGACAGCCCGCCGTCTCCGGCACGCGCCTGAGACACGCCTCGAGCTCGTCCATGTCGCTGTGGCGATAGCGCAGCATCTTGCCGAAGCTGAGGCGGCAGCCGTCGTAGATGCTGGCGTGGTTCTCGCGGTCGCAGATCACATAGTCCGTGCGGCCCACCAGCGCGCTGATGATGCCGAGGTTCGACTGGAAGCCGGTGGAGAAGGTGACGACCTCTTCCTTCCGCAGGAAGCGGGCCAGCTCGGCCTCGAGCTCCAGATGCAGCTTCAGCGTCCCGTTGAGGAAGCGGGAGCCGGAACAGCCGGAACCGTACTGCTCGTAGGCCCGGATCCCCGCCTCGATGACCTCGGGGCAGGTGGTCAGGCCCAGATAGTTGTTGGAGCCCAGCATGATCCGGCGCTTGCCCTCCATGACGACTTCCTTGTCCTGGCGGGTCTCCAGCGCGCGGAAATAGGGATAGATCCCCATGGCGCGGTACTCGTCGGCCAGTGTGAACTTGCGGCACTTTTCAAACAGATCCATTCGTTTCGTCCCCCTTTTCCCCTGGGTCGATTTTAAGCTTCGCGGCGCGCCCGGACGGCGGCGAAGGCCTCGTCCGCGACGTCGATGGTCTGCCGGATGTCCTCCTCGGTGAGCGAGGCGTTGAGAAAGTGGTTGTGGTGGTTGGTGAAGAAGATCCCGCGGCGGACGCACTCGGCGATCCACTCCTGATGCAGAGACAGCGTGGGGTCGTCCGCGATGCGCAGATAGGGCAGCGCGAGCTCGCCGGAGACGTGCAGGTCGAAGCCGTACTTTTTGCCCGCGGCGATCAGCCCGGTCTTCAGCGCCTCGCCCCGGGCGCGCAGCAGCGCGCACAGGTCCAGCCGTTTCATCTTCTCGATGCAGGCGATGCCCGCGGCGAAGGGCACGGCGGACATCCAGTAGCTGCCCGTGAAGCTGATGCCGGAAACGGTGTTCATCAGCTCTCGCCGGCCGCACAGGGCCGACACGTTATAGCCGTTGGCCAGCGCCTTGCAGAAGCAGATCAGGTCGGCCCGGAAGCCGTAATAGTGGTCGCTTCCGGCCAGATCCAGCCGGAACCCGGCGCGCACGTCGTCCACGATCAGCACCGCGCCGTGCTTGTCGCACAGGGCGCGGACGTGGGCCCAGAAGCCCTCGGCGGGCAGCTCGTTGTCCGCAAAGTTCCCGTGCATATAGGGCTGGGCGATGACGGCGGCCACCTCGTCGCCCTCCCGGGCGAAAAGGTCCTCGATGGCCTGGAAGTCGTTCCACGGCAGGCAGACGTTGTTGGCCACCTCTTCCGGCAGGATGCCGGGATAGTCGATCTTCTGGGTCCAGGGCGAGACGCCGTGGTAATAGCCGCGGAAAAAGACGATCTTTTTGCGGCGGGTGTGGGCCCGGGCCGTCAGGACGGCCAGCGTCGTCACGTCGTTCCCGTTCTTGGCGAAAAAGGCCCAGTCCGCGCTGGCCACGGTGTCCACCAGCAGGTCCGCGAAGTCCACCATGACGGGAGACGGCGCGGTGACGCAGTCGCTCTTGGCGCGCTGGGCGTCCGCCGCGGCGTTCACGTCCGGGTCGTTGTACCCCAGGACGTTGGGGCCGTAGCCGCACATATAGTCCAGGAACTCGTTGCCGTCCACGTCCCAAAAGCGGGAGCCCAGCGCCCGCTCGGAGTAGAACGGGAACGCCTCGACGGGCATATAACAGCCTTCGGCCGGGCCCTGATGCCCGTAGATGCCGGAGGGGATGATCTTCTGGGCGCGGGCGAACAGCTCGCGGCTCTTTTCATAGGTGTAAAGCTCTCTCATGCGGACGCTCCCTCTGTCAGGCGAGATAGACCGAAACGCGGTCGAAGATGCGGTTGATGTTGTCCACCATGGGGATCATGCCGCCAATGCGCACGTCGCCGTTGCCGACGCAGGCCACGCTGTTGGCGCGGCCGTCGAAGATGTCCCGCGCCAGATGCACGTCGCGGAACTTCATGACGGCGCAGACGTCGTCGGGCCGGGAGAACACCGCGGTCAGCCGGTGATCCCGGCACGAGAGCCAGACGCTGTCCTCGCCGCCGATGGCGATCTCCGCCGAGCCGTCCGGGATGTACGACGCGCTGGCTCTGGCCACCGTGTCGGTGTTGCCCAGCGCCGCCGCCGCCGAGACCAGCACATGGCGGGTCAGCAGCGTGCTGCGGCGGAAAAAGTCGGGATCCTCCAGCGCGCCCGGGGCCGGGCGCAGATAGCTCTCCAGGATCTTGGTGATGCCGCCGAAGTTCTTCAGCAGGAAGCCGAGCTTGAAAAACCCGCGGGAGGGGATCGGCGTCACCGTTCCGGCCACCACGCCGTTGAATCTGGCGCAGGAAGAGATCGGCAGCCGGATGCGGCAGCCGGCCGTGCCTTCGGACAGGCGGCAGGCGCCGCCGCCGAAGGAAAGCGTGGCCGCCGGGCCGCCCTTGACGTCGAAGCCGATGGAAACGTTCTGATCGGCCAGCGCCGCGGCGTCCGCGTCCAGTTCGCAAAGCCTGGGGATCGCGCCCAGCACGGCGTACAGGTTGACAAACGCCATGGCGCGTTCTTCTGTGTTTTTCATGTGACGGTCTCCTGAGTCCCTTCGCGGCATCCGCAGGGGGGGGCGCGAAGGAAAATACTTAAAAATATTTATGTAATCAAGGACAGTATAACACCGTTCCTGCGGGAAGTTGTGAACAAACTGTGAACGACCGGGGCAAATGCGCCGCAAAAAAAACGCCGGCCGGGTCCCGCGCCAAGCGCGGGCCCGGCCGACGGAGCGGGCTCATTCGCCGGTCTCGCCGCCGGCGACGTAGAAGATGCCGAGGGTGCCGGGGCCGCAGTGGATAGTGACCACGCTGCCGGCCCGGGTGACGTAGACGCTGTGGAACCGCCCCAGGGCCCGGACGCGCTCGGCGGTCTCGTCGATGATCGACTGGTCCAGCCGGCCGGTGTGGGAGACGAAGACGGCGTCGGGGTCGGCCTTGGCCAGATCCGGCATCAGGTCGTCGGTGTACTTCCGGATCACGTCGCTCTGGGGACCGCGGTACTTTTTGCCCACGGTGAGCCGCCCGTCCGCCACGACGATCTTGGGCTTGATGCGCAGCGCGCCGGCCAGCAGGGCCTTGGCCGCGCTGCAGCGGCCGCCGCGGTGGATGTAGAGCAGGGTCTCGATGACCGAGCTGGTCCGCACCCGAGGGACGAAGGATTCAACGTAGGACGTCACGGCGGCCAGGTCGGTCTCGCCTGCCTCGATGCGCGCGGCCGCCTTGAGGATCAAAAGGCCGATGCCCGTGCAGAGGTTGCGCGAGTCGACGACGGACACGTGGTCGGCGTAGCCGATCTCTTCGGCGGCCAGACGGAACACGCTGCACGACGCGGACAGCTCGGACGAGATGCCGAAGAAGAGAACGTCCTCCCCGGCGGCCTTGGCCTCGGTCAGAGCGTCGACCGCGTCGCCGATGGAGAAGACGGCGGTCTGGGGCGTGGTCTTGTGAGCGTCGGACCAGGCGTAGATCTCGTCGGGGGTGATGTCGACCCAGTCCGTATAGGTCTTTTCGCCCATGTTGACGAAAAGCGGAACGATGCGGATGTGATAGCGCTGCAGCAGCTCCTGCGGCAGATCGTTGGTGCTGTCTGCATAGATCCTGATCATGGCGATCCTCCCGTAGGCCGGAAAGCGCGCCGCCGCGGAGGAGCGGAGGCGGTCCGGTGTGATGAAAGCGACAGAGATGTCGCATATATTATACCCGATTCCGCCCGATTTGACAAGGGGTGGGGGGCGAAGAAAAACGGCCGGACCGCCCGGGGGGGGGACGGTCCGGCCGGCAAAGACCGGGGAAACGCGGGGTCAGTTCAGCCTGAGGCCGGGGAGGAGCTCTTCCAGGAGCCTGCCGAGATCCCCTCCGCCCAGCGCTTCACTGATCCCGGCGAACAGCGCTCCGCCGAAGATCACGGCGATCAGCGCCAGGACCAGCGTGATGGCCAGCGAGATCAGCCAGACGATGACGATGGCGCGGGCCAGGTTGCGGCGGTTGAGGTTCCGCACGCCGCCGCAGGCCCACACGATGGTGAGGATGAAGCCGGCCAGCGGCAGATTCAGCAGGATGAACGAGCCGATGAAGCCCCACGGGGTGAGCGGCGCATAGCGGCTTCCCGCGGCGGGTGCCTCGTCGGCAGGCTTCGGCTTGTAAGCCGGGGCCGGGGCCGGAGCGGGCGCGGGGGCCGGGGCGGGCGCAGGCGTGTTCACCACGATGGTGGGT
>JAEERN010000061.1 GCA_016285815.1 Clostridiales bacterium | reverse complement strand
CGTATACAGGGCGGACCAGACCGACAGGACCGCAAGGCCGACGGCGAAAGGCGCGAAATACCGCGAAAGCCCGCGCCGGGCCGAAAACGGCAGGAAGCGGAGCGCGGCCCAGACCGCGGCGGCAAGGGCGGCGAGGCCCGCGACGGCCGCGGGACCGGGGCGGAACAGGACCCCGATCAGAGCGGCGGCGCCTGCGCCGGCGGAGAACAGGAGAAAACGGCGGCGGGTCACCGGGCGCACCTCCCTTTGGAAAAGCATGGCGAATTTTGCGCGGCGGGCAAATACCTGTTGAACCTTGTCCGGGTTTGTGATAAAATAAAAAGCAGGGACGGAGAGCGGAGCCGTCAACGAAGATCGGGGTGGTTGGATATGGCAGACAGGATGCGGCTGCTGGAGCTTTGTCTCCGCGAATGCGCGGCGACGTTCGGGTGGAATCTGACGGGGAATTTTCTGGCGTGCAGCAAGGGCTATTTGTCCTTCATCCTGCTCCCGTCGCTGTCGGAGAGGGCGATCGAGTATACGCTGTCGTACCGCTATTCTTCGTTCGACCGGGTGTATCACGCCATCACCATGGCCAACGTCTATCCGGGCTATACCATCGTGGAGAGCAGCCAGCACGTCGAGTCGTGGAGCCTTATGGGCGTTTCCACCGCCATGCGGACGCTGACGTCCAAGGCGGACCGCTTCGCCCAGGCGCTGTCCGACCGGATCATCAACGTGGACGACAACATCGGCTTTCTGAACTTCATCCAGCGGCGGGACATCGCGTCGGGGCTTCGCCCCCGCAGCATCACCACGGAGATCATCCTGACCTATCTGCTGACCGGCGACAACGAGAACGCCGTGGCCGCCGCGGAAGAGGCCATCCGCGCCGGGGACAACGGCGGCGGGCTGTACCAGTCGGTGATCGACTATGCGCGCCGCATGGCGTGAGCGCGCGTCCGCCGGACGGACGAGTATATTATAGCCCATGCGGGGGCGGCGCGTCAAGGAAAAACCTGCGCCGGACGGAAACGCAGCGCGTTTCCGTCCGGCGCTTTTTTATCGTCCGGCGCGGAAGGCGGGTCCGGTCACCGGTTCGCCGCCTTGACGGCCTCGTCGTCGCCCGCCATCTCGCGCAGCTTGTACTTCTGGATCTTGCCCGAGGCCGTCATGGGGAAGGCCGGCAGGAAGCGGACGTAGGACGGGATCTTGAACTTGGCCATGCGGTCGCCGACGAAGGCCTTCATCTCGTCCTCCGTGGCGGTCTCGCCCTCCTTCAGGATGACGTAGGCCATGATCTCCTCGCCGAACTTTTTGGACGGGGCGGCCACCACCTGGACGTCCTGCACCTTGGGGTTGGTGTAGAGCAGCTCTTCGATCTCCTTGGGATACACGTTCTCGCCGCCGCGGATGATCATGTCCTTGATGCGGCCGGTGATGCGGAAATAGCCGTTGGGGTCGCGGACGGCGATGTCGCCGGAGTGGAGCCAGCCCTCGCCGTCGATGGCGGCGCGGGTGGCCTCTTCCATCTTGTAATAGCCGCGCATGGTGTTGTAGCCGCGGCTGCAGAACTCGCCGGGGACGCCGTCGGGCTGCTCCAACCCCGTTTCGGGATCCACGATCTTGGTCTCGACGAAGGGCATGTGACGGCCGACGGTGGTGAGCCGCAGCTCCAGCGGGTCCTCCTGACAGCTCATGGTGGTGGCGGGGGACGCCTCGGTCTGGCCGTAGGTGCTGACCAGGCCGGTCATGCCCATCTCGTCTACGGCGCGGCGCATGACGCTCTCCGGGCAGACCGAGCCGGCCATGATGCCCTTGTAAAGGCTGGAGATGTCGTATTTTTTAAAGTCCGGATGGTCCATCATGAAGATGAACATGGTGGGCGCGGCGTGGACCGCGGTGCAGCGCTCGCGCTCGATGGCCTCCAGAACGGCCGTGGGCCGGAAATAGTCCACGGTGACGAGGGCCGTGGCGTGGGTGACGCTGGCCATGGTGGCCAGCACCAGTCCGAAGCAGTGGAACAGCGTGACGCAGAGACAGAGCCGGTCCTCGGGGCAGAAGCGCAGGTTCTCGCCGATGTAATAGCCGTTGTTCAGGATGTTGTAGTGGGTCAGCATGACGCCCTTGGGGAACCCCGTGGTGCCCGAGGTGTACTGCATGTTCACGATGTCGTGGACCGAGATGGTGTCGCCGACAGCGGCCACCTCGTCCTCGGAGACGGCCTCGCCCATGGCCGTCATTTCGCCCCACGAGGAGAACCCCGCCGGGACGGGAGAGGACTCGTCGTAGGGGATATAGACGATGTTCTTCAGAAAGGGCAGGCCCTCGACGTCGATCCCGACGGTGGTCCCGGCGCGTCCGAGGTCCGGGATCAGCTCGTGCAGGATGCTGACGTAGTTCAGGTTCTTCTTGCCCTCGACGAAGAACAGGCACTTGGCGTCCGACTGACGCAGCAGATACTCCAGTTCGAAGACCTTATAGTCAGTGTTGACGGTGACCAGCACCGCGCCGATCTTGGCACAGCCGAAGAGCAGATAGAGCCATTCGGGGTAGTTCGTGGCCCAGATGGCCACGTGGTCCCCCTTGCCCACGCCCATGGCCAAAAGGCCCCGGGCCACGCGCACGGCGATGCGGTCCAGCTCGGCGTACGAGACGCGGAGCTTTCGCGGCACGTTGACGACGGCGTCGTTGTCGGGGTAAAACTGCGCCACGCGGGTCATCCATTTGCCCAGCGGCAGCTCGAAAAACCCGTTGTGCATGACAGAATAGAGATCGTCCATAGCTTGCGGTCCGTCCTTTTTTCGGGATGCGGGAAGACCCGCGAAGGTCAAAAAAGCCCCTTTCCCTGCCTGACAGGGGAAAGGGGCGTGTCGTTCCACGCGGTACCACCCAATCTTCACCCGGCGGGCCCGGAAGGGGACCGGCGGGTATCTCAATGCGTGATGCGGATAACGGGCATCGCCCCGTCGCCGATTACTGAACCGGGCCGCCCCGCCGTTCACCGGCGCCGCTCGGGAGTGAGCGCGCGGGGCGGAACCCTGCGCCGCTTCCTCGCACCGGCCGGAAGCTCTCTGTTGTCGGCAGTTTTCCGCCGCGACATCTCCGTCACAGCGTTTCCAGATTTGAAATTACGGTCATTATAGCACAGCCCCGCCGGCGTGTCAAGAGGCAGAGCGCCGGAAAAAGCGGCAAAAAACCGGCGCCGCGGGGGCGGTCATTTCGCCAAAGTCGCCATGGAAACGGTGACGGCCTCGATCTCGGGGCACGCCAGCAGCGACGCCGCCTCGGCCCGGCTGCCGATGAGGCCGCCGGCGATCAGCGGAACGCCGAAGGCCGCCCGCAGGCGGGGATAGACCGAGGGACAGGGCGCGGGCAGGAACTCCACGTAGTCCGGTGCGGCCCGGGAGACGGCCGCGGCCGACCGCGCCAGCGCGGCGGAGTCGATGAGGAAGACCCGCTGGACCGAGGTGAGGCCCAGCCGCTTGGCGGCGGCCACGGCGGCGGTCTTGGTGGAGATCAGCCCCTCGGGGCGGAGCCGCTCGGCCACGAACTCCGCCGCGGCCTCGTCCGGCGAAAGCCCGCCGATCAGGTCGCAGTGGACCAGAGCCGTCCGCCCGGCGGCGCGCAGCGCGGCAAAGACCGCGTCCAGATCCGACAGCCGCCAGTGCATCAGCACACAGCGCGGGAAGGCGCTTTTCAGAAAGACGCGGAGCTGGGGGAAGTCGTTGACGGCGGGCACGATGCCCGTCACGGCGGCAGGGGCCATAAGGGGGATCACCTCCGGAAGAGAGTCAGGCTTCGGCCGGGTCGGGCCGCAGGACCTCGCCCGTCACGGTGAGGACGGCGCGGCCCGCAGTGCGGTCCGCCAGCGCGGCGCGGACGGACGGCTCGGCCCCGGCGGGGAACAGCAGACGGACCGTGACCGCCGCGCCGTAGTCCACCGACTCGGCGACGGCGGGCAGATGCTTCAGCGTCTCGCCCACGGGGCCCCAGTCGGCGTAGCCCACGGTGAGCTCGGCCGTCAAAAACGGCGACATGGTGCGCTTTCCCGCGGCGTCCAGCGTGCGCTTGGCGCTTTGGGCATAGGCCCGGACCAGACCGCCCGCGCCCAGCTTGATCCCGCCGAAAAAACGGGTGATGACCAGACAGACGTCCTTGACCCCCTCGCGGGTCAGGACCTCCAGCGCGGGCTTGCCCGCGGTGCCCGAGGGCTCGCCCGCGTCTGAAAAGCGGATGACGTTCCCCTCGCGCAGGATGTAACAGAAGACGTGGTGCGTCGCCTCGGGGTGCTCGGCGGCGACGGCCGCCAGAAAGGCCCGCGCCTCGTCCTCGGTGGAGACGCTGCGGATCCGCCCGAGGAAGACGGATTTTTTCTCGGTGAATTCCGACCTGCCCTCGCCGCAGGTGATATACCCGCCGGTCATTCCCGCCGCCCCAGCAGCTTTTCCAGCCGCCCGAAGACCCGGGCGTCGGCCCTGCCGACGACGCGGATCCCGTCGTTGCCATAGTCGGCCGAGTCCACCGACGCCTCGCGGTAGAGCATGTCCAGCGCGCCGGCCTGGCCGTAGGGCAAAACCTCGTCGAAGCGGATGATGCGCGCGTCCAGCCGCCGGCGGATCTTTTCCCGAAGCTCCGGGATCCCCCGGCCGGTGACGGACGAGACGCAGACGCGGTTCTCGCCGGCGGGGAAGAGCGTTTCACACCGGTCCGCCTTGGTGAAGACGTAAAGCGTGGGGGTGCCTGGCTCGCACAGGGCCGAGGCCAGCTCTTCGGTGACGCGCATCTTTTCCTGACACGCGGGGTCCGACAGATCGGCCACGTGCAGGATCAGACTGGCGTAGCGAAGCTCCTCCAGCGTGGCGGAAAAGGCCTCGACCAGCTGGGTGGGCAGCTTGGAGATGAAGCCGACGGTGTCCGACAGCAGGACCTCGCTGCCGTCGTCGAAGACCAGACGGCGGGTGGTGGTGTCCAGCGTGTCGAAGAGCCGGTCGCCCGTGTGGATGCCCGCGTCGGTCAGCGCGTTGAGCAGCGTGGACTTCCCGGCGTTGGTGTAGCCCACCAGCGCCGCCAGCGGGACGCCGGTGCGGACGCGCCGGCTGCGGGCGGCCTCGCGGTCGCGCTTGACCTCGCGCAGCTCGCCCTCCAGCCGGGTGATGCGCTCGCGGATGCGGCGCCGGTCGGTCTCCAGCTTGGTCTCGCCGGGGCCGCGGGTGCCGATAGGGCTTTTCCCGCCCGAGGCGGTCTGGCGGGACAGGGCGCGCCCCTGGCCCAGCAGCCGGGGCAGCAGATATTTGTACTGGGCAAGCTCCACCTGAAGCTTGCCCTCGGCGCTCTGGGCGCGCTGGGCGAAGATGTCCAGGATCAGGCCGGTGCGGTCCATGACCGCGCAGCCCAGCAGGGATTCGAGGTTTTTCATCTGGACGGGCGAGAGCTCGTTGTCGAAGATCACCAGCGAGACGTCCAGCCGGGCGACGTAGTCGGCCAGCTCGGCGGCCTTGCCCTCGCCGAGGAAAAAGGCGGGGTCCGGCGCCTCGCGGGTCTGGACGAAGCGGGCCACGGGCTCGCCGCCCGCGGTCTCGGTCAGGGCGGCCAGCTCGTCCAGGCTGGCGTCGTCCGCGGTGACGCCGAGGTCCCGCCGCGTGGCGTTCAGCCCCGCGAGGAGTACGCGCTCGGCCCCGGAGAAGCGGTCTTCGGCGCGGGAGCGAAAGTCGATCAGGTCTGTCATGGCGTCACCTCACGGTCGAAAAGGACATAGGATGGAAGCGAAGG
>JAEERN010000010.1 GCA_016285815.1 Clostridiales bacterium | reverse complement strand
TGCCGCCGTCCGGCGGCGGCACGGCGGCAGGAACGGACGGCGCCTTTGAGGACAAGCTCAAGGCGTTCATGAAGGCCAGCGAGAGCAAGCTGTCGGACCTGCGCTCGGTCTCCGAGCGGCGCGGGGGGCCCCGGCCGCGCCGGAAATAAAAAAGGCGGGTGCCCCCGGAAGGTCCGGAAGCACCCAAGATACGGGTTGGGGATAAAAGATATGAGCGCACCTCACGCGCTTTAGAGGATAGCACAGTCCCGGTGAAAAAACGGTCGGATCCCGCCGGAGAGAGGCGCGGATCCCGAAAAACTTTTCGGGCGGCGGGCCGCCCGGGGGAGAGCGCGGGGCCGGGCCCCGCGCGGAAAGGACGGAACCATGAACACACTGGCATTCCCGCAGCTGGGCATCAGCCTGACGATCAAGCGGTATTTTGAAGTCTTCGGCTTTCGGATCTACTGGTACGGCATCATCATCGCGGTGGGCTTTCTGCTGGCCATGGCCTACTGCATGCGCCGGGCGGCGCGGTTCAAGATCAAGTCCAACGACCTGATCGACGTGGCGCTGGTGGCGCTGCCCAGCGCCATCGTCGGCTGCCGCATCCTCTACGTGCTGTGCAATCTGGACGAGTTCCGCGGGAACTTCTGGTCGGTGTTCGCCATCTGGAAGGGCGGCATCGCCATCTACGGCGGGCTGGCGCTGGCCATCGTCGCCGTCGTGCTGCTGTGCCGCCGCAAGAAGATCAGCTTTCTGAACGTGGCCGATCTGGCGGTGCTGGGCCTGCTGATCGGCCAGATCATCGGCCGCTGGGGCAATTTCGTCAACGGCGAGGCCTACGGCGTCGACGTGGAGAACTTCTTTCTGGGCATGAGCATCAACGGCGGACCGGACGTCCACCCCATCTTCCTCTACGAGTCGCTGTGGAACCTGATCGGCTTCGTGATCTTGCACCTCTGGAGCCGCAAACGCCGCTTTTACGGCCAGATCTTCCTGTCCTACGTGGCGTGGTACGGCGTGGGCCGCGGGCTGCTCGAGGGGATCCGGGCGGAGAACGTGCTGATGATGCGCCTGTTCGGCGCGGACCTTCGCGTGTCCCAGGTGATCGCCTTCGTCTCGGCGCTGGTCGCCGTCGGGATCCTGGCGTACAAGCTGCTGTTCCGCGACCGGACCGATCCGATCTTCCTGCTGTCCAAGGAGGAGGCCGCCGCCTTCCGGGCGGCCGAGCGGACCGAAGAGGCCCGCCGGGATCAGGAGCGCCGGGAAAAGCGCCTGCGCGCCGCGGGCCGGGACCTTGAGGACCTGGACGGGGAAGAGGAGAACGGCGAGGCCGAAGGCGGCGCGACCCTTGTGGACGACGGCGGCTGGTCCTACGACGAGGCAGACGACGGGGAAGACGAGACCGACGAGGTCCCCGAGGACGAGCCGGAGGACGCGGCGGAGGACGCGGCGGAGGACGAAGGGGCGCCCGCGGACGAACCGGACGACGAGCCGGAGCCGGAAGAGGGATCGGACGACGAACCGGAGGAGGTCCCGGAAGAGGCCCCGGACGACGAGCCGGAGCCCGCGTCCTCCCGCTCCGACAAGGAAGAATAGAGATTCTGAAGCCGCCGCGGCAAAGGCCCTTGCGCCTTTGCCGCGGCGTTCTGTGCGGGCGGGGCACCTGGATCGGCGCGCCCGCACAAAATTCGCCTTCCGCGCGCCGGAAGCATTGAAAAAACCGCGCGGGTATGGTAAAATGAGAGGCGACAGTTCGGAGACCTTTCGGGGCCGGCGGACCGCGGGCGCGGGGCGGCCGCGCGGCGGCACAGACGGCCCTTGGATCCATAAAGAGAGGCAGAGAGAGGTATGAAGCTCGGTATCGTCGGCCTTCCCAACGTCGGGAAGAGCACGCTGTTCAACGCCATGACCGCGGCCCACGCGGAGGCCGCCAACTATCCGTTCTGCACCATCGACCCCAACGTGGGGGTCGTGACCGTGCCGGACAAGCGGCTGGACGTGCTGGCCAGGATGCACGACCCGGAAAAGGTCACGCCAGCCGTGGTGGAATTCGTCGACATCGCCGGTCTCGTCCGGGGCGCGTCCAGGGGCGAGGGGCTCGGCAACCGCTTTTTGTCCCACATCCGCGAGGTGGACGGCATCGTGCACGTGGTGCGGTGCTTTGAAAACGGCGAGATCGTCCACGTCGAGGGCTCGGTGGACCCGGTGCGGGACATCGACACCATCAACACGGAGCTGATCCTGTCGGACATGGAACTGGTCGAGCGGCGCATCGAGCGCGCGAAGAAGCTGGCCAAGGGCGACAGGAAATACGACGCCGAGGCGGCGCTGTTCGAGCGCCTTCTGGCGCATCTGAACGAGGGACGCACGGCGTCCTCCTTCCCCGCCGACGAGGACGAGCGGGCGCTGATCGCGGACTGTCCGCTGCTGTCGGGTAAAAAGGTGCTGTTCGCGGCCAACATGAGCGAGAGCGATTTTGCCCAAGGATATGAGAACAACCCGCGCTATCGCGCGGTCAAGGCCCGCGCCGAAGCGGAGGGGGCGGCGGTCATCCCCGTCTGCGCCGGGCTGGAACAGGAGATCGCCGGGCTGGACCCCGCGGAAAAGGCCATGTTCCTGTCCGAGCTGGGGCTGGAGAGCGCCGGGCTGGACCGGCTGATCGCCGCCAGCTACGACCTGTTGGGCCTGATCTCGTTCCTGACGGCGGGCAAGCCGGAGGTCCGCGCCTGGACCATCAAAAAGGGGACCAAGGCGCCGGCCGCCGCCGGCGTCATCCATTCGGACTTCGAGCGGGGCTTTATCCGGGCGGAGGTCATCAACTTCGACGAGCTGATGACCGTCGGCAGCATGGCCGCGGCAAAGGAAAAGGGCCTGATCCGCAGCGAAGGCAAGGACTACGTCATGCGGGACGGGGACATCTGTCTGTTCCGCTTCAACGTATAGCGCCGTGACGGTCCGGGACGGCGTCAGACGCCTGAAGGAGCGGTTTCTGGGGAAACTGCGCGGCGGACCGGGGCGGATCCGCTTTCTGGACGCCCTGCGCGGCGGCGCGGTGGCGGCCATGGTGTGTTATCACCTGTGGGTGGACTTTTACACCCAGGGGCTGATCGGGCGGACGTGGCTCTACAACCCGTGGCTGGACGCGCTGCAGAAGGTCATCGCCTGCACGTTCATCGTGCTGTGCGGCGTGTCCTGCCGCTTTTCGCGGAACAACCTGCGCCGGGGGCTTGAGATCCTGGCCGCCGCCGGCGTCGTCACGCTGGTCTCCTGGCTGTTCAGCCCGGAGCTGATCATCGTCTACGGCGTTCTGCACTTTCTGGCCACGGCGGTGCTGCTCTACGCGCTGGCCGGAAAGCTGGCGGAAAAGCTGCCGGTCTTCGTGCTGCCGGTGCTGTGCCTGGCCGGGACGGTGCTGACCTGGCGCATCCCGCAGCAGGTCTGGGATGTGAACGGTCTCTGGATCTTCGGCTTCCGGAACGAGACGTTCCGTTCGGCGGACTATTTCCCGCTGCTGCCGAACCTGTTCATCTTCCTGTTCGGCACGTGGCTGGGCGGTTTTTTGGCCGCCCGACGCGGCCCGGAGCGGCTTTACCGCCTGTCCTGCCCTCCGCTGGAGGTTTTGGGCCGGCTGGCCATCTGGATCTATCTGATCCACCAGCCCCTGTGCATGGGCGTTACGCTGCTGATCAAAGCGCTGATCTGAAAGGAGAACTATGGCCGGAAAAACGCCTTTTTGGAAACGGTTCCACAAGGACCAGCTGTCCGGCGGGGACATGGCCCTGTTCCTCTGCGCCTTCACGGCGGTGTTCGGCATTTTGTGCTATCGCCCCAACGGTTCGATCTATCAGCTTTTGATCTTTGCGCTGTTCACCGGATTTTGGCTCATCATGGCCTTTTTCGGCGGGCGGCGGCTGGTGAAGGGCATGTGGCTGACGGCGCTTCTGCTGTGGGGCGCGGCGCTGGTTTACGCGCTTTTGAACTGGTACGTGGTGGCGTCGCTGGGCAACCCCGAGTCGGTGAACAAGGTGCTGGCGGCGATCCTTTGGGCGCTGGGCACGGTGGCGGCGGCGCTGGTCAACCCGGTCTTCCCGCTGCTGTACCGGGTGGGATACGCGCCGTCGGAGTCGGCGGCGGAGAACGCGGTGTTCCTCGTGGTGCTGGTCCTGATCTGCATGGCGGTCGTCGCCGCGGCCTTTGCCGCGGGCTGGGCCGCGTCCCGCCGCGCCCGCCGGACGGACCGCGGCCGC
>JAEERN010000060.1 GCA_016285815.1 Clostridiales bacterium | reverse complement strand
CTACCTCCCCACATAATAAATCGTTGACTGTGATACCCAAGAGCGCACACATTTCAAGCATAATGGAAGCGTCCGGCAGAGACTTGCCTGTCTCCCATTTAGACACCGCGCGGTCGGTGATACCGAGTTTTTCGGCGAGTTGAGCCTGAGTCAGGTTTTGTTCTTTTCTTTTCCGTGCAATAAACTTTCCGATTTTGATCTGATCCATCGTTCTCTTGCCTCCTTTCGACGTCATTATAGTCCAATGCTCTTGAAAAAAACACGAACTGACAGTTGAGTGGGGAGTAATCAACCGTCGGTAGAGTCCGGTTACTTAAACAAATCCCGATTTGTCGAGTTCTTTCTTCTCTTATCATTGTAGCATAAAAAAGCGTAAAAGAAACCTCTCTTGCCCCGGCAGACAAAAGAGGTTTCTTTATGGGGCCGGGGCCGAGACCCGGGGCTCCCGCAAAAGCCGGGAGAGGTCAGAGGGGCTTTATATAGAGAAAGATCGCATGATCCCGCCGGTTCCGGTAGACATATCCGTCGCTTTCAAAACCAAGTTTCTCATGCAGCCTTATGCTGGCCGGATTGTCCGTTCTGACCTGGTCGAGGACCAGCCTGTACTTCCTGTCCGACGCGTATTTCAGCAAGCGCGACAGGGCCTCCGAAGCGAATCCCTTCCCCCGCTGGGCGCTGGTTATTTCCACTCCTGCCGATACGACGCTCCGACTGAGCTCGTAAAGAGAGACCTGTCCTACGATCGCATCGTCCCGCAGGACGGCGAACGTTTCAAAGTAGCGGCCCTGATAGACACAGGTGTTCCATGCCGCTATCATGGCCGCGGCTTCGTCTGCCGTCCTGTCCGGATACAGAGCGCCGCGAACGGCTTCTGCGTCTCGGGGACAGAAATGCCTCAGCGAGATCATAAGCGGCCGCTCCTTCGATCCATCCGCATTTTTACATGCGGGATGCCGTCCAACAGAAAGACTTCCGATATCTGTCGGAACCCCTGTTTTTCGTAAAACTTTTTGGCGCTGACCTGCGCTTCGAGATCGATGCTGTCCGCATGGAAGCACTCCTTTGCCGTGCGGATGCCTTCTGAAAGGATCCTGCTCCCAAAGCCGCGGCGGCGCTTTACCGCGATCACCCGGCCGAGGGAGACGGCTTCATTTTCCGCGCCCTTGTCCATCACCCGAAGGTAGGCCAGGATCCCATCCTCGTCTTCCATCCAAACATGGATGGCGCTTTGGTCAAGGTCATCCAATTCCATGTAGGGGCAATTCTGCTCCACGACAAAAACGGCGACTCTCAGCTTCAGTATTTTGTACAGTTCCTCCGTTGTCAGCTCCCGGAATCCTTTTCGATAAAGTTGCATCGTTTCCCTCCGCAAACTCCGATCGGCCGATCGCCTTCCCAAAGCGGCGTCTGACAGCGCGCGAGAGCGGGGAAGGCCTCCCTCCCGCCGCGGGTCAGCGGACCGCGGCCTCCGCGGAATACGCGCTGAAGAGCTTGCTCACCTGCGCCTGCACGCGGTAGGTATACGCCGTGCCGGCCGCCGCGGTGAGGTCCGTGAAGCGGCCGGTGCGGGAATAGCCGACGTTCTCCCACGCGCCGCCGGCGGTCCTGCGGAACACGTTGTACTTCGTCGCGCCGCCGGACAGCGTCCAGTTCAGCTCGATCCCGCCGGACACGGCCTTCGCCGTCACGTCGGACGGGGCGGCCAGCCACCGCGCCGAAACGTGCCGGGAGGACGCGCTGACCGTGGTGCTTACCTGGGCCTTCACACAATAGGTGTACGAGACGCCGGATTCCGCGGTGAGGTCGCGATAACGGTCGGTGCGGGAATAGCCGATCTTCTTCCATTCCCCGTCTGAGCCCGAGACCTTGCGGTAGACGTTGTACTTCGTGGCCCCGTCCGCCAGAGCCCAGCTGAGCTCGAGCCCGTCTTCCCGTGCCTGCGCCGCCACGTCGGACGGAGCGGCCAGCCAGCGCGCCGGGACATAGGCGGAGACCTCGCTGACCGTGGTGCCCACCTGCGCCCGGACGCGGTAATAGTACGCCGTTCCCGCCTCTGCGCCGGGATCTGTATAGCGGCTGGTGCGGGAAAACCCGATCTTCTCCCAGCTCTTGCCCACGATCTTGCGGTAGACGTTGTACTTCGTGGCGCCGTCGACCGGATCCCAAGTCACTTCGATCCCTTCCTCCGAGGCCTGCGCCGCCACGTGGTCCGGCGCGGCCAGCCAGCGGCCCGGGACGCTGGCGGAGTACGGGCTGACCGTGGTGCTCACCTGCGCCCGGATGCGGTAGGTGTAGAGCGTGCCGGACGCCGCGGTGAGGTCCGTGAAGCGGCCGGTGCGGGAATAGCCGAGTTTTTCCCAGCTTCCGCCGGGAGCTCTGCGGTAGACGTTGTACTTCGTGGCGCCGTCGACCGGATCCCACGTTACCTCGAGCCCGCCGCCGGCCGCCGGCGCCGCCGCCGCATTCTCCGGCGCGGCGATCAGGCGGACCGTTTTGGTCTGGGGCGGGAAGAGGGTGCTTTCAAAGACCGCCGTCCAGGTGCCGACGCCCGCCGCCGCGCAGGTCGGCGCCGCCGTTACCTCGTACGCCGCGGTCACGGTCTCGGTCTCGACGTGGGCTGGATCGTTGCTGCAGACCGCCGTCGCCGTGACGGTCCAGCCGTCTGCCGTCTCGATCCACTCGTAGGTGGGAGCGCCGTACGCGTGGCCCGTGGCCTCGAGGTCGACCTTCTTGGTCTGGGTCTCAAACGT
>JAEERN010000059.1 GCA_016285815.1 Clostridiales bacterium | reverse complement strand
GCCCTCCAGTTCCGCCGGCAGGCACACGGTGCCGTCGTCCAGCGTCACGCCCACGGCCAGCCGCCCGGCGGCGTCCGCCGGCAGCGGCGCGTCCAGCTCGGCGGCGTACCGCTTGGCCACGTGCCGCCCCGGCGAGATGATCCCGTGGATCAGCGCGCCGTCGTCGGTCATCAGCAAAAGCCCCGTGACGTCCCGGTCCAGCCGGCCGGCGGGCTTGAGCCCAAACCGGCTCCACCGGCCGGTGATCAGCTCCGCCGCGGCGGGCAGGCGGCTGTCCTCGGTGGCGCTGACGTATCCCGCGGGCTTGTTCAGCGCCAGGACGTGGAACTCCTCCCGCGTCTCGCGCTCGCCGTCCACGGTCACCGCGGCGTCGTCGGCGATCTTCGCCGCAGGGTCGCGGCAGACCGCTCCGTCCACCGCCACGCGCCCCGCCAGGATCCGCTTCTTGACCTCGCTTCGCGAGCCGACGCCGGCCTCGGCCAGATACCGGTCCAGCCGGATCATGCCCGGCCGGGCTTGGGCGGCGCGTTGTACTCCGCCGCCCAGGCGATGAACTCGTCCAGCGTTTTGACGCCCAGATCGCCCTGGGCCCGCTCGCGGACGGAGACCGTGCCGTTCTCGATCTCCTTGTCGCCCAGGATCAGCATCAGCGGCAGCTTCTGCATCTGGGCCTCGCGGATCTTATAGCCGATCTTTTCGTTGCGCAGATCGGCCTCGGCGCGGAAGCCGGCGGCCTTCAGCCGGGCCAGCACCTGTTCCGCATACCCGTGGGCGCGGTCCGTGACGGGCAGCACCCGGATCTGCTCCGGCGCCAGCCAGCCCGGCAGCGCGCCGGCGGTCTTTTCCAGCAGCAGCGCCAGCGTGCGCTCGTAGCAGCCGATGGAGGTGCGGTGGATGATGTACGGCCGGCGCTTGGCGCCGTCCGCGTCGGTGTATTCCATGCCGAACCGCTCGGCCAGCAGCATGTCGATCTGGATGGTGATCAGCGTGTCCTCCTTGCCGAAGACGTTCTTGATCTGGATGTCCAGCTTGGGCCCGTAGAACGCGGCCTCGTCGATGCCGATGGAATACTCGATGCCGCAGCCGTCCAGCAGCTTCTTCATGACGGACTGGGCGTGCTCCCACTGCTCCGGCGTGCCCTCGTACTTGTTGTTCGGGTTGGCCGGATCCCACTGGGAGAAGCGGTAGGAGCAGTCCTCCCGCAGGCCCACGGCGTCCAGCATGTAGTTGGCCAGATCCAGACAGCCCTTGAACTCCTCTTCCAGCTGGTCGGGCCGCAGGATCAGATGCCCCTCGGAGATGGTGAACTGGCGCACCCGGATCAGCCCGTGCATCTCGCCGGAATCCTCGTTGCGGAACAGCGTGGAGGTCTCGCCCAGCCGCATGGGCAGATCGCGGTAGGAGCGGGCCCGATTCAGATAGACCTGGTACTGGAAGGGGCAGGTCATGGGCCGCAGGGCGAAGCACTCTTTCGTCTCGTCGTCGGGATCGCCCAGGATGAACATGCCGTCCCGGTAGTGGTCCCAGTGGCCGGAGATCTTGTACAGCTCGCGCTTGGCCATGTACGGGGTCTTGGTCAGCAGATAGCCGCGGCGCGCCTCCTCGTCCTCCACGAAGCGCTGCAGGGTCTGGATGACCTTGGCGCCCTTGGGCAGCAGGATGGGAAGGCCCTGGCCGATGACGTCCACCGTGGTGAAATACTCCAGCTCGCGGCCGATCTTGTTGTGGTCGCGCCGGCGCGCCTCTTCCTGGGCGGCCAGATACTCCTCCAGCTCGGTCTTGTTGGCGAAGGCCGTGCCGTAGATCCGGCGCAGCATCTTGTTCTTTTCGCTGCCCCGCCAATAGGCGCCGGTGACGCTCAGAAGCTTGAAGGCCTTGACGCCGCTGGTATAGCGGAGATGGGGCCCGGCACACAGGTCGGTGAACTCGCCCTGCTCGTAAAAGCTGATGACCGCGTCCTCGGGCAGATCGTCGATGAGCTCGACCTTGTACGGCTCGCCCTTGTCCTCCATGAACTTCCGCGCCTCGGCCCGGGGCAGCTCGAACCGCCGGATGGGCAGGTTCTCCTTGACGATCTTCTTCATCTCGGCCTCGATCTTCGGAAGATCCTCCGCGGTGATGGCGTCGGCGTTGTCGAAGTCGTAATAGAACCCGTTGTCGATGGCGGGCCCGATGGCCAGCTTGACCTCGGGGTACAGGCGCTTGACCGCCTGGGCCATGACGTGGGACGCGCTGTGGCGCAGCGTGCGCAGTTCTTCTTTTTCCATGGTTCCGTTCCTCCGTTTTTCTCCGGAAGGGGGGTAAAAAACGCCCGCCCCCCGGTCGTTCCCAAGGGGCGGACGTGTCGTCCGCGGTTCCACCCTGATTTGTCGCTCGACGCGCGCTAACGGGCGCACCCGCCGCCGGATACTCGATTTCCCCGACGGTGCTCCGGGGCGGTATCCCGTTCGCCGCATCCGCGGGGCGCTTTCAGCCGGGGCGCCCCTCTCTGGTCCGGTGCTTGGCGAAAGGGACGTGTCCCCCTCTCCGCATTTTGCTTTTCTCATATTATAATACAGCTTTTCTCCGGTGTCAACACTTCATTTGCGCCAAATTTTTCCCGGTCCCCGGGGCGATATTCGTTAAGATGCTTGAGAAAATCCGTCGGCGCGCTTCCGCCCTTGACACGGAGGTGGAAAAACAGTATACTTTTTATCGGATAAGGCGCGGCGCGCCGCGTTTTTCCTCCATTCCAGCCAGAAAGGTCAGATCCAACATGCGCTATACAGGAGTTACCGCCAGAGGCATCGTCATGCCCGTCTTCCGCGCGGGAGACGATCTCGTCGGCATGGTCGCCGACAATCTGCTCGCCGCCGCGAAGCACGAGGGCTTTGCCATCGAAGAGGGAGACGTTGTCGGCGTCACCGAAGCCGTCGTCGCCCGCACCCAGTCCAACTACGCCAACGTGGACCAGATCGCCGCCGACGCCCGCGCCAAGCTGGGCGGCCGCGACATGGGCCTGGTCTTCCCCATCCTGAGCCGCAACCGCTTCGCCATCGTCCTCAAGGCGCTGGCGGCCTCCTGTGAAAAGCTGACCGTCCAGCTCTCCTTCCCCTCCGACGAGGTGGGCAACCTGCTCTTCGATCCGGACCTGATGGACGAGCGCGGCGTCCTGCCGTCGGACAGCTTCGACGAGGTCGGCTTCCGCGCCAAGTTCGGCCGCACGGTCCACCGCTTCACCGGGATCGACTATATCGAATACTACAAGTCGCTGGGCGACAACATCGAGATCGTCTTCTCCAACGATCCGGCCAACATCCTGAAATACACCAAAAACGTCGTCAACTGCGACATCCACACCCGCGCCCGCACCAAGCGCCGTCTGGTCAGGATGGGCGCCGAGCGCGTCTTCTCGCTGGACGAGCTGATGACCGCCCCCGTGGACGGCAGCGGCTACAACGAGACCTACGGCCTGCTGGGCTCCAACAAGGCCACCGAGACCACGGTCAAGCTCTTCCCCCGCGCCTGCGACGAGTTCGTCGCCGCGCTGCGCCGGCGCATCTTCGAGCTGACCGGCGTCAACATCGAGGTCCTCGTCTACGGCGACGGCGGCTTCAAGGATCCCGTCGGCGGCATCTGGGAGCTGGCGGATCCCGTGGTCTCCCCCGCCCACACGCTGCGTCTGACCGGGACCCCCAACGAGCTGAAGCTGAAATACTTCGCGGACAACGAGTTCGCCTCTCTCTCCGGCAAAGAGCTGGAGGACGCCATGCGCGCCCGCATCGCCGAAAAGGACGGCAGTCTGGTGGGCGACATGCAGAGCCAGGGCACCACGCCCCGCCGCTATTCCGACCTGATCGGCTCGCTCTGCGACCTGGTCTCCGGCAGCGGCGACCGCGGCACCCCCGTGGTCTACATCAAGGGCTACTTCACCAACTACGCCACCGCCGAATGATCTCGGACGCGGACCGCGAGCGCTTCGCCGCCGCCCGGGACGAGGCGATCGCCCGGGAAAAGGCGGCCGGCGGCATCGGCCAGCTCAACGAACGCACGCTCCACGCCGCGGTCAAGCTCTATCTCGCTCCCGGCGCGGAGAACCGCGAGGTGCGCGTCGGCCGCCGCACCGCCGACGTCTTCGGCGAGAGCGGCGTCGTCGAGATCCAGACCCGCTCGTGGGAAAAGCTGCTGCCCAAGCTGGCGGAGTTCCTTCCGGTGACGGACGTCACCGCCGTCCTGCCCGTGGCGGTCACCCGCCGCGTCTGGTGGACGGACCCCGGGACCGGCGCCGTCTCCGGCGGACGGAAAAGTCCCGTCACCGGCACCGCCTTCTCGGCGCTGGAGGAGATCGCCAAGCTGGGCCCCTGGCTGGACCACCCGAGCCTGACCGTGCGCGTGATGTTCTTCGACGTGGACGACTACCGCGTCCGCACCGTCCGGCGCGGACGGGCCTCTTCCGTCCGGACCGACCGCGTCCCCGCCGATCTGCGGGACGAGTGCTTCGTCCGCTCGGTGGCCGATCTGGCCGCTCTGCTGCCCCCGGGGCTTCCCGAAGAATTCACCGCCGCCGACCTCAGGCGGCTCGGACGCGTGCGCGCCGTGACGGCGGGCCGCATCGCATCGGCTCTGCTCCGCGCCGGTCTCACCGAACGGCTGGCGGACCGCGGCCGGGCTTACGTCTATCGCATCCGGACCAAATGATCCCCGGACCGTCTGTACTGGCCTTTCGCTTGACAGGCGGTCCGCTCTTCTGAAACGCCGATCTGCTTTGCTCCAGGACAGGAGGACGATCCCATGACCGACAAAACGCTGCAGGAATTCACCGAGGCCCTCGCCTCCCGCGCCCCCGTGCCCGGGGGCGGCGGCGCCAGCGCGCTGGTGGGCGCTCTGGCCGCCTCGCTGGGCGAAATGGTGG
>JAEERN010000058.1 GCA_016285815.1 Clostridiales bacterium | reverse complement strand
TCTCCTCCAGATTCCAGAACTGCGCAATCGTCCGGTCGGAAAATCCCATTTTTTTCGCCGCCCGAAGCAGCTGTACATCGTTGACATTGCTGCGCAGCGCTTTTTCCATATCCGTGATCTTTTTCAGAGACTCCAGAAAGAGTTCCGTGATCATGGTCACCTGATGCAGCTTTTCCACCGTACAGCCACGGCGCAGCAGTTCTGTCACGGCGTAGAGATTGTCATCCCGGAACACGGAGATGTACTTCAGCAGTTCTTCCTCGTCCATCGTATCAAATTTCGCGCTGTGCAGATGACAGACGCCGGTTTCCAGAGAGCGTACGGACTTGAGGATGCATTCTTCCAGATTGCTGCCGATGCCCATCACTTCACCGGTTGCTTTCATCTGCGTACCGAGTGTGTTCGGTGCAGAAGGAAATTTGTCAAAGGGGAAGCGCGGGAATTTGGCAACGATGTAATCCAGACTGGGTTCCATTGCGGCGGTGCCGCCGGCGACGGGGATCTCTTCCAAGGCCATGCCCATTGCAATCTTTGCGGTCACCCGCGCGATCGGATAACCGCTGGCCTTGGAAGCGAGCGCCGAAGAGCGGGAAACCCGGGGATTGACTTCGATCAGAAAGTACTCGCTGGAGTTCGGATTCAGTGCAAACTGTACGTTGCAGCCGCCCTCAATCTTCAGCTCGCGGATGATCTTCAGCGCGCTGTCGTTGAGCATCTTCAGATCGGCGTCGTTCAGCGACAGGATGGGCGCCACCACCACGGAATCGCCCGTGTGCACGCCCACGGGGTCCACGTTTTCCATGCCGCAGATGGTGATGACGCGGTCGTTGGAGTCCCGCATGACCTCGAACTCGATCTCCTTGTACCCGCGGACGCTCTTTTCCACCAGCACCTGGTGCACCGGCGACAGCCGGAAGGCGTTGACGGCGATCTCCTCCAGCTCGGCCCGGTCGTCGGCAAAGCCGCCGCCGGTGCCGCCCAGCGTGAACGCCGGCCGCAGCACCACGGGATAGCCGATGCGCTCCGCCGCGGCCACCGCCTCGTCCACCGAATAGGTGATCTCCGAGGGGATGGTGGGCTCGCCGATGCCGGCGCACAATTCTTTGAACAGCTCGCGGTCCTCCGCCCGCTCGATGCTCTCGCTGCTGGTGCCCAGAAGCTCGGTCCCGCACTCCCGCAAAACGCCCTTGCGCTCCAGCTGCATGGCCAGATTCAGTCCCGTCTGGCCGCCGATGCCGGGCACGATGGCGTCCGGCCGCTCGTACCGCAGGATCTTGGCCACGTATTCCAGCGTCAGAGGCTCCATATAGACCTTGTCCGCGATGGAGGTGTCCGTCATGATGGTGGCGGGATTGGAGTTGCAGAGCACCACCTCATAGCCCTCTTCCTTCAAAGCCAGACAGGCCTGGGTCCCGGCATAGTCGAACTCGGCGGCCTGTCCGATGACGATGGGTCCCGACCCGATGATCAGGATCTTTTTGATGTCCGTTCTCTTCATATCACACGAACCTCCCGGTCAGAATATCGTTTTTTTCGCGGCTTCCAGCCCGTTCCACACCAGCCGTCCGCCGCAGACCGTCGCCGCGCAGCGGCCCCACAGCCGCATCCCGGCAAAGGGCGTGGCCCGGCCCATGGACAGGAACTCCGCCGGGTCCACGGTGAAGTCCCGCTCCAGCTCCCAGACGCAGAAGTCCGCCGTCTCCGGAAAGCCGAACCGCCGCCGCGGGCCCTCGGTCAGCGCCTCGGCCAGCCGCTCGAGGCCGAGCTTTTCCGTCCGCACCAGTCCGGTGTACAGGGCGGGGAACGCCGTCTCCAGCCCCACGACGCCGGACAGGCTGTCCGCCAGCCCCCGGTCCTTTTCCCACGCCGCGTGGGGCGCGTGGTCGGTGGCCACGGCGTCCACCGTGCCGTCGGCCAGCGCGCGGACCAGCGCGTCCCGGTCCGAAGCCGACCGGATGGGCGGATTCATGCGGAAGCGCCCGTCCTCCCGCAGCATCTCGTCGGTCAAAAGCAGATAGTGCGGCGCGGTCTCACAGCTCACGTTCTCTCCCCGGGCCTTGGCCGCCCGGATCCGCTCGACGCTCTCCGCGCACGAGACGTGGCACACGTGCAGGGCGCAGCCCGTCTCCGCGGCCAGACGGATGTCCCGCTCCACCTCGGTGTACTCGCTCTCCGGCCGGTTGGGCCGGTGGCCGTGGGCCGCGGCGTAGGCCCCGTCGTGGACGTAGCCCCCCGCCGTCAGTCCGTCCGTCTCACAGTGGGCGGAGACGATCTTGCCCAACGCCGCCGCCCGGCGCATGGCCTCGCGCATGACCGCCTCGCTCTGCACGCCGCGGCCGTCGTCCGAAAAGCCGGCCACGTCGGGGGCCATGGCCTCCAGATCGGCCACGCGCCCGCCCTTTTCGCCGACGGTGAGCGCGCCGAAGGGCACGACGCCCACCGCCGCGTCCCGGCGGATCAGATCCGTCTGGACCCGCAGATGCGCCGCGCTGTCCGGCACCGGATCCAGGTTCGGCATGGGACAGACCAGCGTGTACCCGCCCCGGGCCGCCGCAAGGGTCCCGGAGCGGATGGTCTCCTTATACGAAAAACCCGGCTCCCGCAGATGTACGTGGACATCACAGAAGCCGTTGAAAACGATATAACGCCCGGGGCGGCCGGACAGGAGACGCTCCGCCGACGACGCGATCTCGTCGGCACAGCGCCCGCCGACGACGCATTCGATGTTCCGGTCCACGGAAAAGCGCTTCACAGGCCGTCCTCCCTTTCACAAAAAAACTGCCGCGCGATCGGGAGCGGCAGGACAGGAAACACGCTTTCGCGGCGCCGCGCACGGCGCCCTTTTCCGGAACCAGTCTTGCCGACCTCACGGGATCGCTTAAAGATCTGTCGTGAGAGATTATACCACGGCGGGGGCAGCTTTGTCAACGGCCCGGCGAAAATTTTTCCCGCCGCCGCGGAGCAAAGAGAAAGCGGCGCGCTCCCCGGTACGGGAGCGCGCCGCGCGTTCGCGGTTTGTCGGACGAAGGCTCAGCCGGCGATGACGTGCTCGGTGTCCTTGTCGAACAGGTGGATCCGGTTGGTGTCGATGGCCACGCGGACGATGTCGCCGTGACGGGCCTTGCTGCGGGCGTTGACGCTGGCGGTGAGCTGGATGGCGCCGCAGGTCAGATAGAGGTAGGTGACGGAGCCGAGCTGCTCGACCACGTCCACGTCGCACTTCAGGATGGCGTCGGGGTGAGCCTCGAGATCCACCGGGTCGTCGCTGATGCACTCGGGGCGGATACCGACGATGACATCCTTGCCGGCATAGGCGAGGACTTCGGGGTTGCGGCCCTTTTCATCCGGCAGCGGGATCTTGTTCTCGAACTCGTCGGTGCCGAACTTGAGGTAGGTCTTGCCGCCCTCGTCCAGAAGGGTGGCGTCGAACACGTTCATCTGCGGGGTGCCGATGAAGGTGGCGACGAACAGGTTGGCCGGATATTCGTACAGGGTCTGCGGCGCGGCGACCTGCTGGATGATGCCGTCCTTCATGACGACGATGCGGGTGCCCATGGTCATGGCCTCGACCTGGTCGTGGGTAACGTAGATGAAGGTGGTCTCCAGTCTCTGGTGCAGCTTGGTCAGCGCGGTGCGCATCTGGGCGCGGAGCTTGGCGTCCAGGTTGGACAGCGGCTCGTCGAGCAGGAAGACCTTCGGGTTGCGGACGATGGCGCGGCCCAGGGCCACACGCTGTTTCTGACCGCCGGACAGAGCCTTGGGCTTTCTGTCGAGCAGGTGGGCGATGTCCAGGATCTTGGCGGCCTCTTCCACGCGGCGCTTGATCTCCTCTTTCGGGGTCTTGCGCAGGCGCAGACCGAAGGCCATGTTCTCAAACACGCTCATGTGCGGATACAGAGCGTAGTTCTGGAACACCATGGCGATGTCTCTGTCCTTGGGGGCGATGTCGTTGACGTACTTGTCGCCGATGAACAGGTCGCCCTCGGTGATCTCTTCCAGACCGGCGATCATACGCAGGGTCGTGGTCTTGCCGCAGCCGGAAGGTCCGACGAGAATGATGAACTCCTTATCCTTGATCTCGAGGTTGAAGTCCGAGACCGCCACGACGCCGCCGGGGTACTTCTTGTAGATCCCCTGAAGCTTTAAACTTGCCATGGTGCATTATCCTCCAAATCACATCTTGAATAACTGGGTTTACTATAACACAAAACCCGCGCGATGTAAACATGGCTTTTTTCACAAATCGGCCGATCCAAATTTGGGCATTCTGCCAAACGCTTTCGCCCCGGAACGCCACATATGAAAGGAAGACCGCCGCAGGCTTAACAAACGGCGGTCTTCCGCAATATTTTTTTAATATTTCCCGCCGGGCGGCGTCAGCCCCGCCGCGGCGTAGAGCGCCGTCCGCTCCTCCCGGGTCAGCTCGCGGAACGCCCCCTCGGGCAGTCCGCCCAGCGCCACGGGCCCCACCGACAGCCGCCGGAGCGCGGTGACGCGCGTCCCCAGCGCGGCGAACATCCGCTTGACCTGGTGG
>JAEERN010000057.1 GCA_016285815.1 Clostridiales bacterium | reverse complement strand
GCGGCGGAGCCCAAAGCCGAGGCGGGCGCGCCTGCGGAACGGCCCGCCGCCCCGCAGAAAGCGGAAAAGCCCGCCGAAGCTCCCAAGACGGAGAAAAAGATGGGCTTCTTCGCCAAGCTGAAGCGCAACATCGACGCGATCCTCGACGACGGGGACGACGAGGAAGAGGAATACACCGGGACCGAGGTGTTCACGGGCAGCGACAAGAGCAAGCCCGCCTTCGAGGAAGACGACCAGAGGACCCGGCGCTTCGGGACGGACGCCAATGCCGACAAGAAATAAACGCATCGCACAGCCAGCTGTCAAGCTGGCTGTGTCAGTTCTGATCGCAGCCGCCATCGTGGCGGCGGACTGGTTCGTCAAGCGCTATGCGGAAAACGCGCTGCAGGGGACGGACGGCGTCGTCCTCGTTCCCGGCGTTTTGAAGCTGATCTATACCACCAACGACGGCGCGGCGTGGTCCATGCTGAGGGGACAGCAGACGCTGTTCATCGTGATGACCGTGGCCGTTCTGCTGGTGGCCGTGTATCTGCTGGTCCGCGGGACCGTGCGCGGGTGGTTCGGCGTGGTCTCGCTGTCCGCCTGTATCGGCGGCGCGGTGGGCAATTTCATCGACCGGGTGCGCAGCGGCTATGTGGTGGACATGTTCAAGACCCTGTTCGTCAGCTTTCCGGTGTTCAACGTGGCGGATTCGTTCCTGACGCTAGGCTGCATCGCCTTGGGTGTCTACATCCTGTTTTTCCACGACCGGGAGGTCCTGCGGGAGCGGCTTCCCGCCGAGGGAGGCTTTTTGATCTCGGCGGAGAACCGGGGCGGCGGCGTCAAGTGTGTGCGTCTCGGCGAACGGCCGGAGACGGCGGCGCTTTCCGCCGGGACGGCGGCCGCGGAGAAGGTCCTGTCCGCAGGGGAAAAGGCGGACGGCCATGGAAACGACGATTGAGGTCCGCCCCGACGGGGCGGGAACGCGGCTGGACGTGTTCGTCGCCGCGGCCGCAGACGTCAGCCGCAGCCGCGCGGGCGAGCTGATCCGCGCGGGAGCCGTGACGGTGAACGGCGTGTGCGCGGGCAAAAGCCTTGCCCTGCGCCCGGGGGACCGGGTGACGGTCGTGCTGCCCGAGCCGTCCGAGCCGGAGACGAAGCCGGAGGACATCCCGCTGGACGTGGTCTATGAGGACGGCGACCTGCTGGTGGTGAACAAGCCCAAGGGCATGGTGGTGCATCCCGCCCCCGGCAGCGAGAGCGGAACGCTGGTCAACGCGCTGCTGTGGCACTGCGGCGGCAGCCTGTCCGGGATCAACGGCGTGCTGCGGCCGGGTATCGTCCACCGCATCGACAAGATGACCAGCGGGCTGCTGATCGTCGCCAAGAACGACGCGGCCCACGCCGGTCTGGCCGCCCAGATCGAGGCGCACACCTTTTCCCGCCGGTATGAGGGCGTCGTCTTCGGCCGGCTGTCGGGCGAGGGCACCGTGGACCGGCCCGTGGGGCGGTCGCGGACGGACCGCAAGAAGATGGCCGTGGTGCCGGAGGGGCGCCGGGCCGTGACCCACTACGAGGCCGTCGCGGAGTATCCGCTGGCCAACACGGTCTGGACCCACGCGCGCTTTACTCTTGAGACCGGGCGGACCCACCAGATCCGCGTGCACATGGCGTCTCTGGGCCATCCCGTGGCGGGGGACGACGTGTACGGCAGCCCCAAACGGGACGGCGCGCTGTTCCCGTGGCTGTCCGGACAGTGTCTCCACGCGGCGCACATCGGGTTCCTGCATCCGGTCACGGGCGAGCGGCTGGCCTTTGACGCCCCGCTGCCCGAATACTTTGAAAGGACGCTGGCGGCGCTTCGCCGCGGGAACGGCTGACATGACGAAAGAGAAAAAGAAAGAGCTCCTGCGCGCGGCAAAGTTCGTTGGGTTTTCCATCAGCGCCGGCGTGATCGAGATCGTTTCGTTCACGCTGCTGAACGAGCTGACCGGGTGGAGCTATTGGCCCTGTTATCTGATCGCGCTGGTGCTGTCCGTGCTGTGGAACTTCACGCTGAACCGGAAGTTCACGTTCCGCTCGGCCGCCAACGTGCCGGTGGCCATGCTGAAGGTGCTGGCCTATTACGCGGTGTTCACGCCGCTGTCCACGCTGCTGGGCAACTGGCTCACCGGAACGCTGGGCTGGAACGAATACCTGGTCACCGCCATCAACATGGTGCTGAACTTCGTGACCGAGTTCCTGTATCAGCGGTTCTTCGTCTTCGGCAAGAGCATCGACACCGCGGTCCGCCGCGAAGAAGGACAGGATCCGGCGGAGAAGTGACGGCGGCCCCAGAAAAACGACAAAAAAGGAAGGCGCTTCGTTTCCCGAAGGCGCCTTCCTTTTGCTTGTCCGCGGTCCGGCCGGCCCGGCGCGGCGGTCAGAGCTGCATGTCCGCGTCGGTGAAGGCCTTCCGCACCCAGAGGATATATTTGGCCCGGTCCAGCGGCGAGATGCCGCGGTATTCCGTCGGCGTGCAGAGCTCCTGGGGACAGTCGGCAAAGTCGTGGAACACGGCGGACAGCACGCCGCGCCCCCCGGTGACCCGGGCCACGAAGTTGGGAAAACTCCGGGACGAGGACACCGGCACGATCCCCTCCAGCCGGCACCGCCCGCCCGGGGCGGCGGACAGCTCGCAGGAGCCGCGCATGACCGCGATCTCGCCCATGACCTTGCCCACGGTCTCCTCCGGCACGGTCAGGCGATAGCGCAGACGCGGCTCCAGCATGACGGTGCCCACGGAGGCCAGACCGTTCATCACCGCCAGATGGGTGGCGACGGCAAAGTCCAGCGGGTGGGTGTGGATCGTGTGGTGACTGCCGTCCACCAGCGTGAGGCTCAGGTCGGTGACCTGCCAGCCGGAGGGGCCCTGACGCAGCGCCCGGGGGATCGTGTCCTCGACCTGGGACTGATAGCGGTAGAAGATCTTGTTGTTTTCCACCACCGAACGGTAGCGGACGCCGCTGCCGCGGGGCAGCGGCTCGATCCGGAATTTCAGGATGGCCCAGCAGGGCTTTGGCATGGTATAGGCGTCGTACCCGAAGCCGGCGGCGGCGGGGGTCTCCCGGTAGATGACCGAGGGCGGGCCGAAGACCGGCGCGAGGCCGTAGCGCGAGCGGAGGATGCCGTCCAGCACCTCCAGCTGGATGTCGCCGGTGACCGAGAGGGTCAGCTCGCTCTTTTCCCGGACCCAGACGGCGCGCAGCAGAGGATCTTCTTCGCCCATCTCCGCCGCGGCCTCGGACAGCGCGGTGCTCTGCTCCGGCGGGACGGTGACCTTGACGGTCAGCAGCGGCTCGGTCAGATGTGAGGCGGGCGGGACGAGGCGCTCGTCCCCCAGGATGTCGCCGGCCCTGGCGCCGAGGCCGCACAGGGCGGCGATCTGCCCGGCGCGGACCGTGCCCACGTCCACCGACCGGGCGCCGGTGGTGCGCCGGATCTG
>JAEERN010000009.1 GCA_016285815.1 Clostridiales bacterium | reverse complement strand
GGCCGAACCGTTTGAGCGCCGCGACGGCGTAGCGGGCGACGTCCCGCCCAAAGGTGTCCAGCAGGGCGATGGCGACCCGGTCCCCCGCCAGGGCGGCCTTTTCGACCACGACGGGGAGACCTATCGGAAGCGACGCGGGGATCCTGCCCGTCACCTGGCGGCGCAGCAGCTCGTCCACGCCGGCGGCTCCCGCGATCTCGAGCACGCTCATGGTCAGGGACGTCTTTTCCCCCATGCCGGACTCGGCGTCATACACCGCCTGCAGCGCCCTCCAGCCCAGCGCCATGCCGCCCTGGTCGCGGTCCGGGATATAGAAGCCGAAGGCGTACGTACTGCCGCGGCTGTCGCGCACGGCGCAGTTGAGCCCGGTGCCGGCGCAGAGGATGCAGCCCTCCGCCTTCGACGTGGCGGCCCTCAGGGCGCTGATGCAGTCGTTGACCGCCTCGACCCGTTCCGGCGGAAGGGAGAGGGTCCGGGCCAGCGCATCCCGCACCAGGCCGGCCTCGTCGGCCCAGTCGATCCCCGTCAGTCCGCCCGCGGCGGCGTACAGGTCCTCCTGCCGCAGGCCCGCCATGTCCAGCGCCTGGTCCGCTGCTTCGCCGACGGCGGCCATGGCGGCGGCCATGCCGTGCATCGAATGGCAGGCGCCCGCGGCGCGGCCCAAGCCCAGGAGCCGGCCCTGCTCGTCCGCGACGACGGCGTGCGTCTTGCTGCCGCCCTGGTCGATCCCCAGAATGTACTTCACGGCGCTTCTCCCTTACGAAAAGAACTGCGGCAGGTATTCCCGGTTCGCCTCCAGGAGCTCCGGCACGAGCTGCTCCACCAGCTCGTATTCGCGCACCAGCGGATGCGCCAGCAGCGCCCACTTCATCTTGGTGACGCTGCCCTCCACGGCGGCCTCCACCGCCAGCTGCTCGTAGTTCTTGACCGCGGCGATCAGGCCCCAGCACATGGGCGGGATGGAGGAGGGGGACTTGTGGAGGGGCGACGGGCCCCGGCGGTTCACCAGGCAGTTGATCTCCACCACGGCGCTGTCGGGCAGGAAGGGGATGGCTCCGTTGTTCGGCACGTTCACCACCTGCTCCGTGTCGTCGTTGTTGTACACGGCGTTGACGAAGTTCATCGCCACCTCGCTGTAGCCGCCGCCGCCCCGCTTCCCCAGCGCCGCGGGCTTGTCCGCGTTGGCCGGATCGGCGTAGGCGGCGAAGATCTCCTTCTCCAGCTCCTGGACGTACTCGCCCCGGGTCTGCTTCTGGCCGCGGAGCTTCTCCACCTTGGCGCCCGTGTGGTAGTAATACTGCAGATAGGGGCTGACGAGCACCCCCAGCAGCTTGCTCAGCTCCGGGTCCACGTCATGGCCGTTCTGCTCCGCCAGGGCGTCGAACTCCTCCCGGGTGACGGGACGGCCGTCGATGGTGATATTGCTGATGAAGTTCATATGGTTCAGCCCGATGTAGTCGTACTGGACCCGGTTGTAATCCTTGCCGGTGTAGCCGATCCCCAGGGCGCGCCGGGCCCACATCTTCGGGAAGATGCCGCCGGAGCAGAAGCCAGCGATATTGGCCTTTGTGTACCGCGTCACCGCCTCCGTCACCAGCCCCGTGGGATTGGTGTAATTGATGATCCATCCGTCGGGGGAGACCTTTTCCATGTGCCTCGCGACGTCCATCATCACCGGGATGGTGCGGAACGCCTTCATCATGCCGCCCGCGCCGGTGGTCTCCTGTCCCACCAGGCCGTGGGCGAGGGGGATCCTCTCGTCCTTGACGCGCTGCCTGTTGCCGCCGACGCGGATCTGGGTGTCGACGAAGTCGGCTCCCTCCAGCGCGTCGTCCAGGTCTTTTGTGGAACGTATCGCAAGACCCTGCATCCCGCGCTTGTCGGCAAAGCGGCGGCAGAAGCCCGTCATGATGTCCAGCCGCCTGTCGTCGATGTCGTACAGGACCAGCTCCCGGACCGGCAGCGTGTCCCGCCGGCGGATCATTTCCTCTATCAGTTCAGGGGTATAGGAGCTGCCCGCTCCGACGATGGTGAGTTTCATGCGGCATGCCTCCCGCGGTGTGTTCGTGCTGTGCTGCGCAGCCCCCTTTGTCGCCCCGGCGTGCGGCAGCGCGGCGAGATTCTAGCAAATCGCCCCCGTCGTACAACTCGTGCCGGGCGCTCTAGACCATGGCGGCCGCGACGGCCTTTTCGATCTCCTCGTCGGAGAGGCGGCGGACGCGCTGGACCTGGAAGCCCGGCTTCACGTCGGCGCCGGGGCAGAGCTCGGCGAAGCGGGCGAGGAAGTTTCCGGGCTGGGCGTCGTTCGTGCAGAAGGGCACGACGGTCTTGCCCGCGAAGGAGCGGGTGCGCAGGAGCGTGAGGAGCGGGGGCGTCACGGTCCAGTACCACGTCGGCCCTCCGATGTAGAACGTGTCGAAGGCGCCAAGGTCGGCATCGACGACGATCTCGGGCGTACGTTCCTTGATGCGGTTCATGAAGCCGACGCCGTAGGGATGGCGAATCGGCTCCTTGGTCCTGACCTCGACCGCGGGGGCCCCGAGATGCTTCGCAAGGATTTCGGCCACGCGCCGCGTGCGGCCGGAGAAGGAGTAGAAGAGGACGACGGGTTTCATGGCGCGGATTCTAGCAAAACGCGGACCTCGCCGCAAAGCCGGGCTTTCGCCGGGCGCGGCGGTATGGTATGATGGGGGCGACACGACCGCATGCAATATTCCGGGGCCGTCGGCCGTTTTAAGGATGAATTGCCACGGAGCCGTCCGGAATCCACGAGGGAAACCCATGAAACACGCGTTCGCCCCATTCCTCGCGCTTGTCCTTCCGCTCGCCGCGCCCGCGGCGGAGTGCGAGGACGGGCTCTGTCCGATGCCGACGGCGGAGGAGACCGCCGCGGAGCCCGTGTTCGAGGTGGTCTCGCCGGTGCCGGAGGCGGCCGTCGCGCCCATCGCGCCGGCGCCGCGGCTCGATTCGCTCGACGGCAAGACGATCGCGCTCGTCGGCGGGAGCTTC
>JAEERN010000002.1 GCA_016285815.1 Clostridiales bacterium | reverse complement strand
CGCGCCGGTCACCGCGCCGGTCACCTCGACGGACTCGTGCAGCGGCGCGAACCAGTCCGCGTCGAACCCCAGCGCCGAGATGATCTCCCGGCTCCAGCACCGCCCGGCCACGTCCATCAGCTGCATCCCGCTGCCGTCGGAGACCTCCGCGGCGAACTCGCCGGTCAGGCGATAGCGGATATAGTCCTTGGGCAGCAGCACCCGGTCGCACTTTTCGAACAGCTCGGGCTCATGGCGCCGGACCCACAGCAGCTTGGCCGCGGTGAAGCCCGTCATGGCCGGATTCGCCGTGACGGCCATGAGCCGCTCGCGGCCCACCAGCTCGTCCATCAGCGCGCACTCCTCGCCGGTGCGCTGGTCGCACCAGAGGATCGCCGGGCGCAGCACGTTCCCCGCCCGGTCCAGCATCACCAGCCCGTGCATCTGGCCGGACAGACCGACGCCGGCCACCGCCTTCGGGTCGACGCCCGAGGCCGCCATGACGGCGGAAACGCTTTTCACCACCGCCTGCCACCAGTCCTCCGGCCGCTGCTCCGCCCAGCCGTTCTTCGGCTGGTACAGCGGATACTCCTCCGTCGCCGAGGCCACGGCGGAGCCCGCCTCGTCGAACAGCACGCTCTTGGTGCCGGACGTTCCGATATCGATCCCCAACAGATACGCCATATTGCCCTCCGCGCCCGCAGGCGGCCTTTTCTTTCGATATTTGATATTATACCACTCCGCCCGGCCGATGGCAAGCCTCGTCCCGGACAAAGCGGCGGTTTCGCCGCTTTTCCCGTTCCTCCCCGCTTCCCGGGCGGAAAAGAATTTGCGCCCGGGGGCCTTTCGGGCTTGCGGATCGGCCGGAAGGGGTGTATAATGGACGGGATGAGAAATCCAATCTGAAGACGGGAGCTGACTATCGATGAAACAGATCGCCCCGGGCGTTTGGCCCACCATGATCACCCCCTATACCGAGGACAACAAGATCGACTATGCCCATGTGGAAAAGCTGGTCGAATGGTATATCGAACGCGGCGTGGCCGGCATCTTTGCCGTCTGCCAGTCGTCGGAGATGTTCTTCCTCAGCGACGAGGAGAAACGCGAGCTCGCCTCGTTCATCATCCGCCAGGTCAACGGCCGCGTCGGCGTCGTCGCCTCGGGCCACACCGCCGACGATCCGGACGGCCAGCTTCGCCAGATCGAGATGATGGCCGCCACCGGCGCGGACAGCATCGTGCTGATCCCCAACCGGCTGGCCGCCGCCGACGAGAGCGACGACGTGCTCATCGACCGGCTGGACGCGCTTCTGGCCCGCGCCGACAAGAGCATCACCTTCGGCTGTTACGAGTGCCCCCACCCCTACAAGCGGGTGCTGACGCCGCGCGTCATCGCTCACATGGCCGACACGGGCCGCTTCTCCTTCATGAAGGACACCTGCTGCGACGCGGAAAAGGTCAAGGCGAAGATCGAAGCCGGCCGCGGCGTGGTCAAGGTCTTCAACGCCAACTGCTCCCAGCTGCTGATCACGCTGCGGGCCGGTGCCTCGGGCTTTTCCGGCGTCATGGCCAACTATCATCCGGAGGCCTACGCCTGGCTGTGCAAAAACTTCGCCTCCCAGCCGGAGACCGCCGAAAAGCTGGCGGATTTCCTCGGCATCGTCTCCTGCGTCGAGGGGCGCATGTACCCCGTCAGCGCGAAGAAGTACCTGAAGATGGCCTTCTTCCCGGAGATGAGCGATCTTTCCCGCGCCGTGGACCGCGACAAGTACGTTCCCGCGTTCTTCACGGAGCTGCAGCAGCTTCGCGCCCTCTACCGCGACTATATGGACCGGCTGGGGCTGGACTTCGGCGTCGCGCTGTAAGCCCCGTCCCGCGATCCACCCCGATCCGGAGGTCTTCCCATGATCCACATCGCTCCTTCCATCCTGGCGGCGGACTTCGCCGACTTCGCCTCCGCCGTCCGGCTGCTGGCCGAGGCCGGCGCCGACTTCGTGCACTGCGACGTGATGGACGGCGTCTTCGTGCCCAACCTCTCCTTCGGCATGAGCACGGTCCGCGACCTTCACCGCCGGACCTCCCTGCCGCTGGACGTGCACCTGATGATCACCGAGCCGGGCCGCTACGTCGAGGCCTTTGCCGAAAGCGGCGCCCGGATTCTGACGGTCCACGCCGAGGCCTGCGTCCACCTGCACCGGACGCTGCAGCAGATCCGCGCCTGCGGCTGTCTGGCGGGCGTGGCGCTGAACCCCGCCACAGGGCCGGAGGTCCTGGACTATATCCTGGACGACGCGGACCTGATCCTCTGTATGTCCGTCAACCCCGGCTTCGGCGGTCAGAAATTCATCCCGTCCACCCTGGACAAGCTGCGCCGGGTCCGGGAAAAGATCGCCGCATGCGGCCGGGAGATCCTGCTGGAGGTGGACGGCGGCGTCACGCCGGACAACTGCCGGGCGATCATCGCCGCCGGAGCAGACGTTCTGGTGGCGGGAAGCGCCGTCTTCCGCGCGGACGATCCCGCCGCGGTCGTCGCCGCCCTGCGGGGCTGAGCCGGTATCGTTCCAACATTTTTCTGCAGATTTTTGCTTTTTTCCTTGACAATCCCGCCGCCGCCGTGGTATACTCTTTTTGATTTCTGAAAATGGAGCGTCGATCCGACCATGATGGTGTCAATCGTACTGTACAGCGCCTACTCCTATTCGACCCTCGCCGCGCGGCGAGGTCTGTTGGGTTGGGCTTGACGGTACGGGATCGTAAACTTCTGTACGCGACGGCCGCGGCCCGACAGGGCCGCGGCCGAATCTTTTTGACAGGGAGGTACGCCTCATGCCCATCACCGACATTCTGGAAAACAACGCGCGCCTGTACGGGAACGAGATCGCCCTGACCGAGATCAATCCCGAGCTGAAGGAGACCCGCCGTCTCACGTGGCGCGAGTACGAGCTGGTCGAGCCCAGCCACACCAGCTATTACCGCCGCGAGATCACCTGGACCGTCTTCGACGAAAAGGCGAACCGTCTGGCCAACGCCCTGCTGTCCCGCGGCATCGGCCGGGGGGACAAGGTGGCCGTGCTGCTGATGAACTGCATCGAGTGGCTGCCCATCTATTTCGGGATCCTCAAGACCGGCGCCGTGGTGGTCCCGCTGAACTACCGCTTCTCTTCCGACGAGATCGACTACTGCCTGACTCTCAGCGAGTCCGACGCGCTGATCTTCGGGCCGGAATTCATCGGCCGCGTGGAAGAGATCGCCGAAAAGATCAGCCGCAACCGCCTGCTGATCTACGCCGGCGCCAACTGTCCCAGCTTTGCGGACAGCTATGCCGAGATGACGGCCGACTGCTCCAGCACCAAGCCGCCCATCCTGCTTTCGGACGACGACGAGGCCGCCATCTACTTTTCCTCGGGCTCTACCGGCTTTCCCAAGGCCATCCTGCACCGCCACCGGGCGCTGGTCCACTCCTGCAAGGTGGAACAGGCGCACCACGGCCAGACCCACGACGACGTCTTCCTCTGCATCCCGCCGCTGTACCACACCGGCGCGAAGATGCACTGGTTCGGAAGCCTGCTGACCGGCTCGCGCGCGGTGATCCTCAAGGGCACCAAGCCGGAGGTCATCCTGGACGCGGCCTCCCGCGAGCACTGCACCATCGTCTGGCTGCTGGTTCCGTGGGCCCAGGACATCCTCGACGCCTTCGACACCCACCGCCTCTCCCCCGACGACTACGACCTCAGCGCCTGGCGGCTGATGCACATCGGCGCCTCGCCCGTGCCCCAGAGCCTGATCCGCCACTGGAAAGAGTATTTCCCCCACCACGACTACGACACCAACTACGGGCTCAGCGAATCCATCGGGCCCGGCTGCGTGCATCTGGGGATCGAGAACATCCGCAAGATCCCGGCCATCGGCAAGGCGGGCTTCGGCTGGCAGACCCGAATCGTGGACGAGGACGGGAACCCCGTCCCCCAGGGGACCATCGGCGAGCTGTGCGTCAAGGGCCCCGGCGTCATGGTGTGCTATTACAACGACCCGGAGGCCACGGAAAAATGCCTGCGGGACGGGTGGCTGTTCACCGGCGACATGGCGGAGGAGGACGAAGAGGGCTTCATCTATCTGGTGGACCGCAAGAAGGACGTCATCATCACCGGCGGCGAGAACCTCTATCCGGTCCAGATCGAAAACTTCATCCGGGGCTGTCCGCTGGTCAGCGACGTGGCCGTCATCGGCCTGCCGGACCGCCGTCTGGGCGAGATCGCGGCGGCCATCGTCGAGCCGGTGCCCGGCGCGGTCTGCACCGAGGACGACATCAACGCCTTCTGTCTGGGCCTGCCGCGCTATAAGCGCCCCCGAAAGATCCTCTTCGCCGAGGTGCCGCGCAACGCCACGGGCAAGATCGAAAAGCCCGCGCTGCGCCGCAAGTACGTGGGCGAAAGCCTCGTGGCCGAGCAGAACCAGTCGTGACCGTTTTTTTGAACAGGCAGGGCTCCGCGCCCTGTCTGTTTTTTTGCGCCGGACGGCAGACGCGGACTGCCCGCGCGCTTTGCCCGCCGGGTCTGCTCCGCCCCCGCGGGGCACACATGGAGATCCCCCGCGGCGGCCGGCGGCCCCGCGGGGGATCGTTTTATTTGTTGTACGTCCGGCCACCGGCGATCATGAACGCCCGGTAGAGCTGTTCCAGCAGCATCACCCGGAACAGGTGGTGCGGGAAGGTCATGGGGGAAAAGGACAGCCTCTCGTCCGCCTCGGCCTTCAGCTCCGGCGCCAGACCGTTGGAGCCGCCGATCACGAAGCACAGCCGGGAGCTTCCCCCCGCGGCCCAGCGGCCGATCTCCGCCGAAAACGCCTCCGAGGACAGCTCGCGCCCCTCCGGCGTCAGCGCGATGAGCCGGGCCCCCTTGGGGACGGCCCTTCGGATCTCCGCCGCCTCGCGCCGCAGGGCCTCGGCCGGGCCCGCCGGGCCCGCCGGAAGCTCCGCCAGCTCGATCACCGACAGCTCGGCCAGCGGCTTCATGCGCTTTTCATACTCCGCCGCCGCCTGTTCCCAGAAGCGCTCTTTCAGCTTTCCGACGGCGATCACACAGATCCGGATCACAGATACGCCTCCGGCGGCCCGTCCGGGTCTTCCGGTTCGTCCGGCACGTCCGCCCTGCCCCCGCCCGGCGGCGGGACGAGCGGTCCCCGGAGCTGTTCCAGGAACGCCGCGTTGGCCAGCGCGGCGTACGGGATCAGATACAGCAGCGCCAGGCCGAAGGTGATCCACGCGATCAGCAGCCATCCGGCAAAGCTCAGCAAAAACAGCAGATACGCGCCCAGATGGCGGCCCACCAGCTTGACCGAGGCCGCGACGGAGCCGAGAACGCTGCCCGAATCCGCCGTGAGATACGGCACGGCGGCGGTCAGCAGCCGCAGCAGCAGGAACGCCGCCGCCATGGCGATCCAGAGCCAGGTCCGGCCGGTGTCCATCAGCGAATAGTCCGGCGCGGGCGACGCCGCGCCCGCGTTGATCTGTTCGGTCAGGTCCGCCAGCACCGCGTTCAGCCCCTGGGACACGACGTTGAGCGGCAGGTCCAGCAGAAACAGCTGCGCGGCGGACAGCACCATGCCCCAGGCGCCGTACCGCGCCGCGACGGACAGCTTCGCGCCGTCGGCGTACCACAGGAACACGGCTCCCAGCGAGGGCCTCCGGCGCCGGATCCGCGCCAGCAGATATTCCGCGACGCCCAGTTCCAGCGGCGCGGCGAACATCCCCGCCGCGATCCAGGCGCAGAGATAGGGCACGTTCACCTCCAGGCCCCAGATCCGGACGACGGCGTCCGCCCAAAGGCGGCGGCCCAGCTCTCCGAAGACCTCGCGCAGCAGCGCCGCGGTGACGGCGTTCAGGACAAGAATGAGCAGCAGCCTGAAAAAGCTGCCGCTCATGGCGGTTTTCGCAAGTTGTTTGCTTCGGATCCGGGCTTCTCTCATGGCAAAACGCAGTTTCCTTCCCCTTAAGCTACCGCCGGAAGGCCCGTCAGGATTCGGCCGGCGGATCCGTCTCCCCCGAAGCGGGCGGATCGGAGGAGGGCTCGGTCGCCTCCGTGGTCTTCTTGGTCTTCTTGGTGGTCTCCTCCGAGCCGGGCTCGGTGGTCTCCTCCGTGGTCGGCTCGGTGGTCTCCTCCGTGGCTGGCTCGGTGGTCTCCGGCGGCTCGGTGGTCTCCGGCGGCTCGGTGGTCTCCGGCGGTTCCGTGGTCTCCGGCGGCTCCGTGGTGGCCTCGGTCTCGGAGGACTCGGTCCACTTTTTGCCCACATAGGCCAGCCCGTCCAGCACGTCGTACTTGTCGGTGGTGATCAGCGTCCGTCCCTCGGAGACGCCGTCGCGGATCACGGTCTTGTACGTCTTGATGACGTAGCCGTTCTTGCCCTTGGACTCCAGCTTATACTCCTCGTCGCCCAGCGACGTGTCCACCTTGGTGCGGATCTTGGGCTCGATGGTCTCCGCCTTTTCATGCTCGAGATAGACGACGAGACTCTCGCGCTCGGTGCCGTAGAACTCCACCGTCAGCATGCCGCCCGACGCGGAGGTGACGATGATGATGGGGTCTTCGCGGTTGTTCTCAAAGCGGAAGTCCAGCCAGCCGTAGCTGACCGTGGCGTCCCGTCCCAGGTCCACGTAGCTGACGGTATAGCCGTGGTTCCAGCGCTCGACGATCTTCATGTCCGAGAACAGCGCGCAGCAGTACAGCGTCGAGCTGACCTGACAGATGCCGCCGCCCAGCCCGTCGGAAAGGCCGTCCCGGGTGAAGATGATGGCTTCCTTGAAGCCGCGCTCTTCCGTCCGCTCGCCCACCGAGTTGTTATAGCTGAACCGCTTGCCGGGCAGGATCACGGTCCCGTTCACATACTCCGCGGCCAGCTTCAGGTTCGTGGTCCGGTTCTCTTCGTTGCTGTTGTACCAGGTGGTGTACGAGGCGATGCGGTCCGGGAAGAGCTTTTCCCGGATGTTCTCCGTCGTAATCTCCGGCAGGATCTCCTCGGCGGTGTACTTGAACACCCGCCCGCCGTTGGTGCTGTAATCGCGCTTCATCCGCTCGATGTCCAGCTGATACCCGACGGTCTCGGGGACCAGCTCGGCCATTTTGGTCTCCTCGTTGTAGACGTAGGCGGCGTCTTTGGGCTCGGTATTGACGCGGGCCGCGATCTCGTCCCAGTCCGGCTCGCCGTCCGGGTTGACGCTGACCACCGCCTCGACGTCGGAATAGTCCCCCGCCGTCAGGCTGTTCCGGACCAGCGCCATGGTCTTTTCCAGATCGATGCTGACCAGACGGTCCGCCCGCGTGATGGTGACGGTCCGGCCGTCGATGCTGTACCCCTGATCGTTCTGGCGGTTGATGCTGTCGCCCAGCTCGTAGAGCCGCGCGGTCACATACCCCTCGTCGATCTCGCGGTCCGCGCCGCTGTGGCCCAGCGCGAGATAGGCGTCCGCCAGGGCTCCGTCCTGTCCGTTTTCGGACAGATACCGGCGCAGCTCGTCGTCGCTGTAGGGGGCGTTGGCCTCCGCTGCGCCGATCCGCACCGAAACGTCGTCATAGGCCACCTTCAGCGAGCGGCCCTCCAGCATCTTTCCGATATACTGCTCCACCAGCGCCTCGACCTCTTGGGGCGACGTGGTCGCCGCCGTGGTCTCCGCCGATCCCGTGGTCCCGCTGAGCGCGGTGTCCGCCGTGGTCCGGCCGGGTTCGGCGCCCGGGTCGTTGGTGAGCTTTCCGATGGCCCAGATTCCGAAGATGGCGACGACGCCCAGACACAGGGCGACCACGCCGATGACGACGGCCCGCGCGGCGGCCTCTTTTTTCTTGCGTTTGCTCATACGAATGACGTTACCTTCTGTTTTCAGCCCCGCGCCCGCAAAAGGGGCGCCCGGGCGTGATGCTCCCGCTTATTCCGCCGGGGTCTCTTCGGAAGACCCGTCCGGCGGCTCGGAAGAGGGCTCCGTCGCCTCGGTGGTCTTCTTGGTCTTCTTGGTGGTCTCCTCCGAGCTGGCCGGCGGCTCGGTGGTCTCCGGCGGCTCGGAAGAGGTCTCCGGCGGCTCGGAGGAGGCCTCGGTCGACTCGGTGGTCTTCTTGGTCTTCTTGGTGGTCTCCTCCGTGCTCTCCGGCGGCTCGGTGGTCTCCGTCGGCTCCGTGGTCTTTTTGGTCTTCCTGGTGGTCTCCGGCGGCTCGGTGGTCGTCTCTTCCGTGGTCGACTCCGACGTGATCTTCGGTCCGCGGTAGGTCAAACCGTTGTACGGGTCGTAGGTGTCCTTGTACTCCCAGCGGCTGTAGACCGTGCCGTTCTGATAGACGGTGACCTTGGTGATGATGATATAGCCGGGCTTGCCCTTGCGCTGGAGCTTTTCGGTGCCGGGCTTCATGTCTTTCTTTTCCTCGTAGACCATCTTCTGCTTGAGCTCTTTCTCCGTCTCGTGCTCGATGACCACGGTGAACTTGTTCTCCGGCTCCTGGCCCATGATGCGGACGTTCAGGAACCCGCCGTCGATCTCCATCAGGATCTTGACGGGAAAGTCGTAGTTGTTGCGGAAGGAATAGTCCAGCGCGCCCCAGTAGACCGTGGCGTCTTCGCCCAGCGCCGTATAGCTGATGGTGAACTGGTGGTTGTAGCGATAGACCTGCGTGAAGCCGCCGCGCAGCGCTGCGCAGTAGATGGTCGAGCTGACCTGGCAGATGCCGCCGCCCAGGCCCGGCTCCATGGTGCCCTGGACGTAGACCGTGGCCTCCTGGAAGCCCCGCTCCTTCGTCCGCTCGCCCACGGTGCCGTTGAACGAGAACCGCTCGCCCGGCATGATGACGGCCCCGTCGATGTTCCTCGACGCCAGCCGGATGTTTTCGGACCGGGACCACTCGTTGACGTTGAACCAGGTCTTGTACGAGCTGATCTCATAACTGAACAGCATCTCGTCCACGTTGTCCGCGCGAAGCGTCGGATGCGTGTCGCGGGCGGTGAAGGTCAGCGTCGCGCCCTCCTTGGCGTGGGCGTAGCGGTTTTGGATCTGTTCCATGTCCAGCGCATAGCCGTCCGTTTCGGGGACCAGCCGCGCATTCTCGTTCAGGTCGACGTACTCGTAGTGGGCATCCACGGCCTCGACGCTGCACGCCGCGGCGATCTCGTCCCAAGGCAGCTCGGGGTTCTTTTCGGTATAGTCGGCCTCGACCTTGCCGTAGGCGAAGCCGTCGAAGGCCTCCGCCACCTTGGCGGCGGTCCCGTAGATCTTCAGCTCCTGCGTCTTTTCACCCACGTGGAGCGTCAAAACGCGCCCGTCGATCTCATAGGTCGAAGCCGCGGCGCTCTCCAGCATCTTCTGGAAGGCGGCCAGCTCCGCGCGGATGGCGGACCGGTCGGTCTTGCCCTGCGGAAGCGCGCCCTTCAGCGCGAGATACCGCTCCAGCGTGTCCGGCGCGCAGCCTCTTTCCGACAGCCGGGCGGCCAGCCGCTCGGGATCCGCCGGCGCGTTCACCCGGGACGCCGGGATGATGACGCTCTTGCCGCCGCAGACGACCTCGACCGAGCTCTCGTCCAAAAGCGAGGCCAGCTCGCCCTCCACCGCCGCGACGACCGCCTCGTCGTCCGCCGTGGTGGCTTCGGTGGTGGTGGGCTCGGTGGTCTCCGGCGGAAGCGTCGTGACCGTGGTCTTGTCCGGCTCAAAATACGAATACTTCGTCGTCCCCTCCGGGTCGCTGAACACGCTGCACCCGGAAACCAGAAGCGCTGCGGCGATGCCGCAGGCCGCCGCGGCGGCCGTCTTTACAGAAATCCTCACGTTATCCCCCGAATCTTCGTTTCGATCTGCCCGATCTTCCTCTTCAAAAGCCGTCTCTTTTTCCTTTGTCTATTGTAGCACACGGCGCAGACGAAATCAAATACAAAACGGCAACAATTTTATTTCTGAAATGTTACGGTTTGCACTCCTCCGCCTGGTCCGGACGCTTACGGTCCCGTATCCGACGGCGGCGGCACCGGCTCGGCCGGAGCCGTCTCCGCCGAGGTCTTCCTGGTCTTCTTCGTCGTGTCCGGCGGCTCGGTGGGCGGCTCGGTGGCGGCCCCGGTGGTCCTGGCCGGCTTTTTCGTCGTCTCCGGCGGCTCGGTGGGCGGCGTGGTGGGCTTGGTGGTCCGCGTGACGTACGCGGTGGTCTCCAGCGGCGGCCCCTCGACCACCGACCCGTCCAGCGGATCGTAGATGCTGGTGGCGACCCACTCTTCGGCGTACCTCTCGCCGTCCACGGTCACGGTGCGGTACGTTTCCACCCGATAGCCGTTGCGCCCCGTGGTCTTGACCGTCTGGGTGCCGGGGGCCAGGGTCTCGTCCCGCACGACCCGCGTCTCATAGCCGTAGACCTCGGTCACCACGTTGCGGAACTCGATCTCCTTGGTCTCGTAGTCCGCCGTTCCCAGGATGCTGATGGTCAGCTTTCCGCCCACCGCCTCCGCCTGGATCTTGATGGGGTCCGAGGTGCTGTTGACGAAGATATAGTCCAGATTGCCCCAGCTGACCGTGGCGTCCATGCCCAGGTCCACGTAGAACACGGTGAACTGGTGACAGCTGCGGGAGAACTGCTTCAGATCCGCCCGCAGGGCCGCGTTGTACAGCGTCGAGCTGACCTGGCAGATGCCGCCGCCCAGGCCCGGCTCGACCCCGTCGTTGACGTAGATCAGCGCGTCCATATAGCCGCGCTCTTCCGTCCGTTCGCCCACGGTGTTGTTGAACGAAAATTTGTATCCCGGCAGCACGATGGTGCCGTCGATGGCGCGCGTGGCCACGCGGATGTTGTTGCTTCGGCTGTATTCCGCCTCGAGGAAGGTGGTGGTCATGGTGCCCAGCACGTCCTGGAACAGGTTCTCGTCGATGTTCTCCCGGGTCACCTCCGGCGCGATGTGGGTCCCCGGGAAGACCTTGTCCTCCCAGTCGCCCAGCCGGTAATCCTCCATGACGGCCTCGAGATCCAGATCCACGCCGTCCTCGCTGTCCAGGATCACGGTGTTCCCCGCGGCGTCCACGGAATAGCGGGCGTTCACGGGATCACGCCGGAACTCGCGGTACAGGCGGGCCCAGTCCGGCTCGGCGGCCGGCGCCACCGTGGCCGTCAGCTCGACGTCCGCATAGCTGCATTCGTCCAGCGCCTCGACCACCCGCGCGCGGGCCGCGTCGAGGTCCAGCGAAAAGTGCTCGTGTCCGCGGTGGACGATGACGGCGAAGGGCATGACGCTATAGCGCGCGTCGCGCCCCGGATCCAGGCTCTCGTTCAGCTTTTCGAGCTGCGCGTCGACGTACTCCAGGTCCAGCTCCGGCTCGGCGACGCCCTGCGTGTCCTGCACGGTCCGGTAGATGGAGATGTCCGTCGGGTCGCCGCCCTGCTCTGAGACGAAGGCCCGGACGGCGTCGTAGTCTATGCGGGCGTTGGCGCGCTGCAGCGAGATGGCAACGCTCTGCCCCAGCGCGCGGACCGTCAGCTCTTTCCCGGCCAGATAGGCCTCGATGTATCCCTCGGCCCGACGGACGGCCGCGTCGTAGGACGGCGCGGGATCCGACGTGCCCGCCGTCGTCGCCGCCGTCGTCGCCTCCGGCGTGCCGCCGCTCTTCAAAAAGTGCACCGCCAGCAGGACCGTCAGCCCCACCACGGCGAGGAAGACGGCCGCCGACGCCGCAAAGGCCAGCTTTTTCCCGACGCTCATCCCGCCGGACCGCCCGAGCGGTCCTTCCCCGGCAAAAGCCTCGTCCGCGTCGTCGATCGCCGGATCCGGTCCCGTTTTTTCTCTGTCTTTTTCGCTCACGGCCGCACGCCTCCCCTCTTTCGGAACTCTCTATTCTATTACCGTTATTATACCGCAAAAGTTGCATCGAAGACAACCGGTTCTTTCCGTCGTTTTCATTAAACATCTGCGGAAAACGGGGCGGCCTGACCGTCAATCAGACCACCCCGCTGTTACCGTTTTGTTACTTTTTCCTCAGACCCTCACCTTGACCACGATCTTCATGGAGAAACAGTCGTGCTCGCCGTCGGTGCGGCAGGGCATATGCGCGTCCTCCGGGAAGAAAATGGCGAAGTCGTCGGCGGTGAACTTCAGCATGTCGCCGTGACCGCGATACCAGGAGATGTCGTTGTCCGGCTTGAAGTCCTCGCGCATGGTCAGCTTGGAAATGTCGGCCACGCCCATGTACTCGCATCCGCTGACCACCAGCTGGATGTCGGCGAACTGCCGGTGGGCCTCGTAGAACTCGTCGTCCGGCGCCTTGCAGTCCACCCGGGTCATCCGGAAGCTCATGCCGTTGCCGATCTCATAGGTCTGTCCCGGCACCACGGCGCTGCGGTCCAGCTCCTTGAGATAGCGAAGCGCCAGCTCAAAGTCCGGTCCCAGCCCGTAATACCGCTCTGCGTTCTGGATCTTGTCGAATACCATAGTCGTTTCCTCCGTCTATCGTTTCAATTCGCTCAGCACTTTTTCCCGCAGCGCGGGCGTGATCTCCGTTCCGGCCAGCTCCATGGCCCACAGCAGCGCGCCGCAGGCCGGCGGGACCGTCATGGGGATGGTGGAGATCTTCTTGCCGGTCAGCTCGCTCACCCGTTTCCGGATGGTGTCCACCAGCAGCGGGCTGCCCGCCTTCAGCGTAGCGGAGCCGATCAGGACCACGTCCACCTCGTCCCCGAAGTCCAGGTTGTTGATGCACCCGGCGATCCCCAGCGAGAACTGTTCGGCGATCTCGCACAGGGTCCGCACCGCCACCGGGTCCCCCTCGTTCACCGCGGGGTACAGCACCTCGTCCGCGATGTCCTTGTTGGTGACCTTTTCGGTGTAGACCTGGTCGTAGACCGCCTCGACGAACTCCGCCGGCCCGCCGATGCCCAGCAAGCGGAAAAACTTGTCCGCCATGGACGTGGGCTCGCCGCAGCGGTAGAACATGCTGAACACCGCCAGGATCACCTTGCCGGACATGCCGGACGCGCCGTTGAGGTCTCCGAAGTGCAGGCCGGTCCCGCCCACCTGGAGCCAGTCGCCGCGGCGGTCGATGCCGCCCACCGAGTTGCCCGTCCCGTTGACGAAGCTGACGCCGTACCCCTTGGGGCAGGCCGCCTTGACGCCGAGGAACGAGTCGTTGATGATGCGATAGTTCCGAAAGCCCAGCTCGTCCATGAACCGGTCCATGCGGAGCTTCTGGCTGGTCACGTCGATCCCCGACAGGCCGCAGACCGTGCCCGCCAGATCCGGGGGCGCCACGCCGGCTTCGGCGCAGACGTCCGCGACGATCTGCGCGAAGACCGGCTTCATCTCTTCAAAGCCGCCCTCATAGGTCTCGTGGTTGGTGGCGCCGCCGCGGACGTGGGCCACGCGGCGGCCGTCGGTGTCGAAGAGGAACGCGTCGGTCTTGGTGCCGCCGCCGTCCACGCCGAGAACGTATCTCTTATCGCTCATACGCGCCGCCTCTCACTTGAAAAACTGGGGCAGATACGCCCGATGGGCCTCCAGCATCTCTTCGAAGCAGGCCGCCGCCGCGTCCCCGTCCCCGATCAGGGGGTGGATCAGCATGGCGCGCATGGCCTCGTCCCGGTCGCCGGTGACCGCCGCGCGGGCGGCGTGCTTCTCATAGGCCTTGACCGTCCGCATCAGCTCCTTGATGTGGTCGTTCTCAAAGCCGCGCACCGGGATGGGATAGAAGTTCTTGCCGTCGATGAGGCACTTGGTCTCGACCACGTCGTCGTCCGCCATCCACGGCAGCGCGCCGTTGTTGCGGACGTTGATGACGTGGAACTCCGGCAGGCGGTTCTCGATGGCGTTCAGCAGCGACACCGCGGCCTCGCTGTACAGCGCGCCGCCGCGTTTGGAGAGCTGTTCCGGCTTGACGTAGAGGTTCGCGTCGGAATAGAGCTTCAAAAGCTCTTCCTCGATCTCCATGCACTCTTCGCCGCGGGTCTTGGTCTTGGCCTTTTCCTTCAGCTCGGCCAGCTTGTGCTCCCGGGTGTAATAGTACTGCAGATAGCCGCAGGGGAAGCCGCCGCACAGCTTGTAGAACCGCTTGGGGATGTCCTCGTATTCGACCTCTTCCATCAGCTCGGGCATCAGCTCGCGGCCATCCTTGATCACGGACGTGACCCAGGCCAGATGGTTCAGGCCGAAATAGGTGACCTCCGCGTCCTGGCCCACGCGTTTGCGGACGTCGGTGACCATGTTGATGGGCAGGTTGCAAAGCCCCGTCATGCGGATGGAGCTGAGGTTCTGGACCGCCTCGGCCACCAGCCCGGAGGGGTTGGAAAAGTTGATCAGCACCGCGTCCGGACAGAGCTCTTCCATGCGCCGGGCCACGTGAAGGATCTGGGGGATGGTCCGAAGCGCCTTGAAAAAGCCGCCGATTCCGGTGGTCTCCTGCCCGATGAGGCCGTACTTCAGCGGGATGCGCTCGTCCAGCACCCGGGCCGGCAGACGGCCCACGCGGATCTGGGCGATGACGTAGTCCGCGCCGTCCAGCGCGCGGTCCAGATCCATGGTCTTTTCCACCGCGGCGTCGATGCCGCCGGCGGCCAGCATGCGGATGATAAGGTCGCCGACGATGTTCAGCTTGTTTTCGTCGATGTCCATCAGCGACACGCGCTTGAGATTGAGCATCTCCTTGCGCTTGATGATGCCCTCGAAGATCTCCGGCGAATAGGTCGAGCCGGAGCCGATGACGGCAAGCTTGAGTTCTCTCATAACAAATCCCTTCTCCCGATCAGATTGATATCCGGATTTCGCAGGACCCCGGCCCGGGGGCCGGGACCCGCGGTCAGACCGTTTCGATGATCCCGTATCCGCCGTCGCGGCGCTTATAGCAGACGCAGACCGCGTTGGCGGCGTCGGAATTCTTGAACACGTAAAACTCGTGGTTCAGCAGATCCATCTGCAGCAGAGCGTCCTGTTCGCTCATGGGGCGCAGCTCGAACTGCTTCCGGCGGACCAGCTCGTCGCTCTCGGCGGGCGCCTCGGCCACGGCGCGCTCGAAGGCGCCGCTGCGCAGACGCTTTTCCAGCCGGGTCTTGTTCTTGCGGATCTGACGGCTGAGGGCCTCCACGGCGCCGTCCGTCGCGGACAGGACGTCTTCGGCCTTTTCCTCTGCGCGGAAGACCATCCGGTTGCTGCGCGCGGTGATCTCGGCCGTGACCTTGCCGCGGTTTTCGGAGAAGCGAACGTCCGCCGCCGCGTCGTCGTCGAAGAACTTCGCCAGCCGCAGGACCTTTTTCTCTACCGCCTCCAGCTCGTTCCCGCCCACGTCCATCTTGCGCTTGTCGTAGTTGATCTTCATAAGTCAGTCATCCTTTCCTATGATCTGTACCTGTATTATACACCATCGCCGCCTCTTTTTCCATAGGCAAATATGTCTTTCCGGTGAATTATTTTGCTCCCCTCTCCGCGCGCGGGCGCGGGGACGGCGACGTCCTCCACCGCTTTTCCCTTTCCGGGCGCGCAAAAAGCGCGGCGGCGGCTGAGTGCCAGCCGCGCCGCGCTCCGTTTTCCCGGGGAGCGTTCCCCCCGGACGGGTCCTGTCGCTCGAAAAGGGCTTACTTGAGGCCGTTTTCGTAGGACTCGATCATCTTCTTGACCATCTGGCCGCCGACAGAGCCGGCCTGACGGGCGGTGATGTCGCCGTTATAGCCCTGGTTCAGGTTGACGCCCACCTGGCTGGCGGCTTCCATCTTGAATCTCTCCATGGCCTGCTTCGCGGCCGGAACGGTGAGTTTGCTGTTGGACATTGTTCAGTTCTCCTTTTTGTGATTTCGGGCTGCAACAATAGATTGTCCGTTTTTTCGTCTTTTATCGCTGGAAAGATCCGACATCGCTAAAGGGCTTTGTAAAAAAGCTCCGGACGCGCGGCGCGTCCGGAGCTTTCACTTTGCTCTTTGTGCGGGACCGGCCGTCAGAGCGCGGCGCGGACCGCCGCGGCGGCCTCGTCCAGCTCTTTCTCGGTCCAGTCGGGGTTGATCGGCAAAAAGACGCTGCGGGACAGCATGTCCTGCGTCACGGGGAAGACCTCGTTCTTGTAATCCGGAACGAAGGGGGCGTTGGCCGGGTGCTTGAAGGGGTCCAGAGCGGGATGGAACGCGCCGCGGGTCTCCATGATCGCCGTCCAATGCGAATAGATGTGCTTGCCCGTGTCGATGGGCAGGAAACTGCCGCGTCCGTACCTGCCGCAGAAGTCTCTTGCCTTGGCTTCGGTGTCGAACACCACCGGCAGCGTCGTGCCGCAGTCGCCCTCGATGTCGTTGGAGGCGCCGATCCGGCAGACGGACTCGATCCGCGCGGTCAGGGCCGCCTTGTTCTTTCTCAGGTCGCCCAGGATTCCGTCCAGCTTCAGGAACTGCTGGTGCAGGATCGCCGCGGCGACCTCGTTGGTGCGCAGCTCGGCGCCGCAGAACTGCGGCTCGGTCACGCCTGCCAGCTGGTTGCCGAAATAGGCGATGGCGCTGGCGTCGTGGTAGATGAGCGCTCGCTGGTAGAGCACGTCGTCGTCGGTCAGAACGGCGCCGCCCTCGCCCGCCGAGATCACCTTGAACTGGTTGAAGCTCAGCGCGCCCGCCTTGCCGATGGTGCCCAGTCTCCGGCCCTTGTACGAGCCGCCGTCCGCCTGACAGGCGTCCTCCAGCACAAAGATCCCGTGGGCGTCGGCGATGGCGCAGATGGCGTCCAGATTGCAGGGGAAGCCCTGGATGTGGACGGGGATCACGCACTTCGTGCGCGGGGTGATCTTCTTCTCAAAGGCCGCGGGAGACAGCGTATACGTCTCGTCGATGTCCGCGATCACCGGGATCGCGCCGACGGCCACCACCGCCATGGCGGTGGCGATGTAGGTATAGGTGGGCAGGACGACCTCGTCCCCCGGGCCGATGCCCATGCCCACCAGCGCGGAGGTCAGGGCCCCCGTTCCGGACGTCATCAGCAGCGCGCGCTTTGCGCCGAAGATCTCGCGCATCAGCGCCTCGCACTGTTCGGTCTCGTGCATGGCGTCGTTGATCTTGAACAGGTTTTTGCTTTGGATCACACGCGCGACGGCGTCGATCTCTTCCTGGCCGATCCTGTACATGGCCTGTTTCCTCCGTATTTCTTGGGATTTGGTACTGGCGTTATTATATCACAGTCCCCGCGAAAAAAGAAAGTGGTCCCGCAAAAAATTTTTTTGCCCGTGGACAGCGGCCTGTTTTTGTGCTACAATCAGTTGGGGCGGGTTCTCCCCGCCCCGCGAAAAAAGGAGGCGACCGCATGATCCTCGACTGCAATCTGACCTACGGCGCGGCCAACGACGGAAAGCCCTACCGCGGCTGCGACACCTTCGCCGAGCTGACGGCCGAGCTGGACCGCGCCGGGATCGACGGCGGGCTGGTCCGCTGCCGGTATTCGGACACCGTCGGCGTCCGCTACGGGAACGGCTTCGCCGCCCGGGACACGCGGCAGGCCGCGGACGCGGGCCGCTGGATGCGCGGGGTCTGGGCGGTCCTGCCGCCGGACACCGGCGAGACGCCCTCCCCCGCCGAGCTGCCCAGCGAGATGGCGCGGCACAATATCGCCGCCGTCTACATCAACCCGGAGGCGCACCGGTTCCAGCCCGACCCCATCACGCTGGGCGAGACCTTCGAGGTGCTGCAGCAGCGGCGGATCCCGCTGATCCTCAGCACCGCCAACGGGGTCCCCATGGAGCTGATCTACCGCATCCTGCGGGACTTTCCCCGGCTGACCGCCATCGTTGCGGACCAGTACAACTGGCCCAACGGACGGCGGCTCTACCCGCTGGCGAACCACTATGAGAACCTGTATCTGGACCTGTCCTACATCATGGACGCAGGCGGCGTCGAGGACATGACCCGGCGCTTCGGCGCGGAGCGGCTGCTGTTCGGAACGGCTTTTCCCGAGCGGTACACCGGCTCCATGCTGGCGGTGGTCCGCGCCGCCGGCGTGACCGAGCGCGAGCGGGCGCTGATCTTCGGCGGCAATCTGCTGCGGCTCGTGCGGGAGGAGGATCTGACGTGATCGACAAAAACAGCGAACTGGCCTCCGCTTTCTGGGAGACGGGGCGCCTGCCCTGTCCGATTCTGGATTTCCACGCGCACATGGACGAGCACCCGGCGATCTACTTTCCTTTTTCGTCGGCGGACGAGATGGTCCGGGACATGGACCGGAACGGCGTGGCCCGGCTGTTCTTCTGCGGCCATCTGGCACTGGACGACCCGCTCTTCGGCGAGGCGTACAACGTCGCGGCCGTCCGGAAGCACCCGGACCGCCTGCGGGCGTATCACATCGTCCACTCCCGCCATCTGGACCCGGCGCGCGACATCCGCGAGGTGGAAGAGGCACCGGACGTCTACGTGGGCTTCAAGCTGCTGGGCGACTACAACGCCTTCCCCGTCGACGACCCCTGCCACGACCCGTATTACGACTATCTCTCCGAGACGGGCAAGCTTTTGCTGCTGCACACCTGGGGCGGCTCTCCCTACGACGGACCGGCCAACGTCGCCGCCGTCGCGCGGCGGTTCCCCCGGCTCCGCATCATCTGCGGCCACAGCTTTTTCGGCTGTCAGTGCGAGGGCGTCCTGGCCACGCGCCAGTACCCCAACGTCTGGTACGAGCTGACCGCGGTCCCCATCATGCGCGGCTGTCTGGAGGATATCGTCCGGCTGGCCGGCAGCGAGCGTGTGCTGTTCGGAACGGACCTGCCCTGGTTCTCCACTCTGCACGGCGTGGGCATGGTCCTGGGCGCGGACCTGTCCGACGAAGAGCGCCGGAACATCTTCCACCGCAACGGCGAGCGGCTGTACCGCGAGATCGGTCTCTCGTTCTGAGTTATGTTTCCCTCGTCCGAAAGTCCCGACGCCGTCGGGACTTTTTTCGCGCGGACGGGTCCGGGCGGCCGCGCCATGCCAAACATGCCCAACAAAAGCCGCCGGCCGCGCGGAATTGTTGTCGCAGACGGGCATTGACATTTCCCGTCCTTCCGTCTACAATAATAATGGTACGTCCCGGCGGGCCGAAAGCCCGTTTTTCGGGGCAAAAAAAAAGAGAAAAGAGGAACCCATGAATATCGGCTATATCCATCCCGCCGACCAGCTGGTCATGTTCATGCAGCGGATCTACGACCGCGGCCTGACCACCACCTCCGGCGGTAACCTTTCCATTCTGGACGAAGAGGGCAACATCTGGATCACCCCCGCCGGCATCGACAAGGGCTCGCTGACCCGGGCCGACATCATCTGCGTCCGGCCCGACGGCGCCGTCGTCGGCCCCCACCGGCCCTCGTCCGAGCTTCCCTTCCACCAGTCCGTCTATCGCCGGCGCAGCGACATCCGCGCCGTGCTCCACGCCCATCCCCCCGCGCTGGTGGCCTTTTCCATCGCCCGCAAGCTGCCGGCGCTGGACCTGATCCCCACGGTCATCAAGACCTGCGGGAACGCCTCCATCGCCACCTACGCCGTGCCGGGCAGCGACGAGCTGGGCGAGAACATCGGCCGGGAGTTCGACCGCGGCGGCAACATCGTCGTGCTGGAGAACCACGGCGTCTGCATCGGCGGCAGCGACATGTTCGCCGCGTTCAAAATGTTCGAAACGCTGAACTACGCCGCCGAGCTGGAGATCAGCGCCCGCAAGATCGGCCGTCTGAACCACCTGCCCGCCGAGGCCATCCGCATCACCCAGACCACGCACCACCTGATGATGGACGACTTCGTTCCCCGCTCTCACGCGCCGGAAGAGCTGGCCGCGCGGCGCGACATGATCACGCTGATCCGCCGTTCGTACCGCCAGGGGCTGTTCACCGCCACCCACGGCACCTATTCCGTCCGCCTGTCCGACGGCAGCTTTCTGATCACCCCCTTCGGACACGACCGCGCCTATCTGGAGGTGGACGATCTGGTCCGGATCAAGGCCGGCATGAAGGAACAGGGCAAGACCCCGAGCCGCGCCGTCCGCATCTGCCAGCAGATCTACGAAAAGAATCCGGGCATCAACGCCGTTCTGATCGCGGACCCCACCTACGGCATGGCCTTTGCCGTCACCGACGCGGATTTCGACGTCCGCACCATCCCGGAGAGCTATATCCTGCTGCGCGACATCACGGTCCGCCCCTTTGAAGAGCTCTACACCGACCCCGAGGGCTTTGCCTCCCACTTCGCGCCCAACCGCCCGGCCATGATCTGCCGCAACGACTGCGTCATCGTCACGGGCGGCTCGCTGCTCCAGGCCTTCGACCGGCTCGAGGTGCTGGAATCCACCGCCCACTCCATCATCAACGCCCACGATCTGGGCGACATCGTCCACATCTCGGACACCGAGATCGACGAGATCAAGACTGCTTTCAACCTCTGCGACTGACCGCCGCTCTCCGGCGGGACCATCCCGGGAAAGGAAGGCAAGGGCCGCCATGGCAAACGTTCTGATCGCGGAAGACAACGTCGGGCTCCGCCGACTGCTGGGCATCCATCTGCGCCGGGCGGGGTACGACGTGGCCGAGGCCGGTTCCGGCGCCGAGGCGCTGGACGTCTTCGACCGCATCCCCGTCCATCTGGTCATCGCCGACGTGATGATGCCCGGCATGGACGGCTTTGAGCTGACCCGGACGCTCCGCTCCGGCGGATGCTCCGTCCCCGTTCTGATCCTCACCGCCCGGGACAGTCTGGACGACAAGCGCGCGGGCTTTCAGGCCGGGGCGGACGACTATATGACCAAGCCCGTCGAGCCCGAGGAGATGCTGATGCGGGTCGCCGCCCTGCTGCGGCGCGCCGGCGTTTCCTCCGGTCCGACCGTCACCGTGGGCGGCACCGTGCTCAACGCTGAAACGCTCCAGGTCTCGTTCAAGGGCCGGACGGTCGAGCTGCGCCGCATGGAGTATCTGCTGCTGCAGACCCTGCTCTCCTCTCCCATGAAGATCTTCACCCGTCAGATGCTGATGGACGAGGTCTGGGGCTATGAGAGCGAATCCGACCCCCGGACCGTGGACACCCACATCAAGCGGCTCCGCGAAAAGCTGGCCGAGGCGGACGATTTTTCCATCGTCACCGTCCGCGGTCTCGGCTATAAGGCCGTCCTGAACCGCCCCGGCGGGGAGGCGGCCCTGTGAAGCGGCGCCGGATGTACTCCATCCGCGGCCGGCTGACCATCTTTTTCCTTCTCCTGATCCTGTGCGCGTCCGCCCTCGGCGTGGCCGCGCCGCTCCTGCTGCGGAACGGCATCCTGCCCCACCGGCCGGACGCGCGCATCGTGGTCTTCGGCTATACCGTGCTGGATCTGGTCATCCTGCTGCTGGCGCTGGCCGCCATCGTGCTGCTGATCCTGCTCATGTCGCGCATCACGGCCAACCCCGTGCTGGAGCTGGACCGGGCCATGAAAGAGGTCGCCCGGGGAAACTTCGACGTCAGGGTCACGATCCGGCGCCGCACCACGGAGTACGCCTCGCTGCAGCAAAGCTTCAACGCCATGACCGCCGAGCTGAAATCCAACGAATACCTGCGGCGCGACTTTCTGTCCAACGTGTCCCACGAGTTCAAAACGCCGCTTTCCGTCATCAACGGCTATGCCCGTCTGCTGACCGAGCCGGAGCTGGACGACGCCGCGCGCGCCGAATACGCGTCCTACATCGCCGCAGAGTCCGCCCGCCTCTCCCACATGACGGAGAACATGCTGCGCATCTCCCGGCTGGACGCGAAAAAAAGCCGGCCCGTTCCCGCGCCGTTCGCGCTGGACGAACAGCTTCGCCGCACCGTCCTGCTGTGGGACGGCCGCATCGAGGAGAAAAAGCTGGGGCTGGAGATGGACGTCCCGCCCCTCTCCCTCACCGCCGACAAGGACCTGCTCTTCCACGTCTGGTCCAACCTGATCGACAATGCGGTGAAGTTCACCCCCGCCGGAGGCCGCGTCCGCATCTCCGCGTCGGAGGACGGCGGCGCGGTCACCGTGACCGTCGCCGACTCCGGCGTCGGCATGGACGACCAGACCCGGCAAAACGCGTTTTACCAGTTCTATCGCGGGACCAACGCCGCCGCCGGAGACGGCAGCGGTCTGGGCCTGCCGCTGGCCAAGCGCATCGTCGAGCTGCACGGCGGCTCGATGGCGATCGATTCCTCGCCCGGAAACGGCTGTTCCGTTTCGGTCCGCCTCCCGTCGAAGCCTGCGGAGATCTGACGGTCCCTGCAGGCCGTTTCACATTCAGTTCGCACAGCGTTTCCATTGAGTTCACCGAAAGGGGCTATAATTTTGCGGGAAAATGCCCCGCCCAGACCGCGGCGCACAACGAGACGGAGGAAGAGACTGGATGCCAAAGGCGCCTGAAAAACGCTGGATCAACCCGGCCCACTATCTGATCGGCTGCCGCTTCGACAACTGGCTCCGGCTGCTGGCCCACAACCGGTTCCGGATCCTGCCGCGGCGCATCCCCATGGCCGCGCTGATCACGCTGGTCTCCGGCGCACTGTTCCCCGTGGCCGGGCTGGAAAAGCTGCTGTTCGACCGGAAGATCCGCGCCGCCGGTCCTGTCCGGGGACCGCTGTACGTCGTCGGCCACTGGCGCTCCGGCACGACCTATCTGCAGAACATCCTGGCCCAGGACCCTCAGTTCGGCTGGTGCGACCCGGTCTCCACCACCGCCGTCAACGTGTCCACGCTGCTGCGCGGACCGGTCACCGCCTTCGAACGGCGGGTCCTCGGCGGCGCGCGGCCCATGGACAACATGAAGTACACGCTGGACCTTCCCATCGAAGAGACCTTCGGTCTGGCCACCTTTTCGCCCCATTCGATCATCCACATGATCGCGTTCCCCATCTCGTTCCGGGACTATTTCTCCGGCTGCTTCGTGTCGGACCTTCCGCCCAAAGAGCAGGCCCGCTGGAAGCGCGACTATTCCTATCTTCTCGCCAAGATCTCGTGGCACTGCGGCGGCAGGCGCCTGATGCTGAAGAGCCCGGACAACACGGGCCATATGCGCGAGCTGCTCTCGCTCTGGCCGGACGCCCAGTTCATCAACCTCCACCGCGACCCCTACACCGCCGTCATGAGCACCATCCACATGTTCCGCAAGCAGATGGAGATCCTTCAGCTTTCGCCCAAGCCGGACGCGGACTTCGACCTGCTGCTGGAAGACTCCATCGTCTGGATCTTCGGCCGGATGTACCGCGAGCTGTTCGCGCTGGAGCCCGAGCTGGCCCCGGGCCAGATGGTCACCGTGGCCTACGAGGAGCTGGAGCGGGACCCGGTGGCCTGCCTGGGCGGGATCTACGAGGCGCTGGGGCTGGACGGCTTTGAAGCGGCCCGGCCGCGGTTCGAGGCCTACGTCGCCGGACAGAAGGACTACGTCAAAAACCACTTCACGCTGACGCCCCGGCTTCGCGGCAAGATCAACGGCGAGCTGGGCTTTTACTTCGAACATTACGGATACGAAATGAGGACGGAAGACTGATGGATCATCTCGACAAGCTGGAAAGCAAAAGCGTCTACCTGCTGCGCGAGGCGTACGCCGCCTTCGACAAGCTGTGCATGCTCTGGTCGATCGGCAAGGACAGCACCGTGCTGCTGTGGCTGGCGCGCAAGGCCTTCTACGGCCACGTGCCGTTCCCGCTGGTCCACATCGACACCCACTACAAGATCCCCGAAATGATCGAATACCGCGACCGGCTGGCCATGGAGTACGGCCTTTACATGGTCTATGGCGAGAACCGCGAGGCGCTGGAGGCCCGCAACACCTTCCCCGACGGGAAGGTCGGCCGCGTCGAGTGCTGCCGCCTGCTGAAGACCGAGGCCCTGACCAACACGCTGAACGGCAAGTGGCCCCGGTACCGGCTCAACCTGACCACCGGGCAGTACGAGCGGGACACCAACACCGACGCCTACACCGGCGTCATCGTGGGCGCCCGGTCCGACGAGGAGGGCTCCCGCTCGAAAGAGCGGTACTTCTCCCCCCGCGACAAAAACAACGACTGGGATCTGGACGACCAGCCGCCGGAGTTCTGGAACCAGTTCAAGACCGACTTCGCGCCGGGGACCCACGTCCGCATCCATCCGCTGCTGGACTGGACCGAGCTGAACATCTGGGAATACATCGAGCGGGAGAACATCCCCACCGTCTCTCTCTACTACGACCAGGGCGACGGGACCCGCTATCGCTCGCTGGGCTGCGCCCCGTGCACCGGACCCATCCGGTCCACCTCGAAGAACCCCCGCGAGATCATCGAAGAGCTTCGCACGGGCGCGCTGTCCAACATCGCCGAGCGGAGCGGCCGCGCCCAGGACGCGGAGGACGGCGGCGGTCTCGAGACCCTTCGCCGCGACGGATACATGTGAGTTTGGACACGGAGGACTTTCGCCCTTATGGATGAGCTTCTGAACATCGTCACCGTGGGACACGTGGACCACGGCAAAAGCACGGTCATCGGCCGTCTGCTGGCCGACGCGGGCGCCCTGCCCGAGGGAAAGCTCGAGTCGATCCGGGAAAACTGCCGGCGCAACTCCAAGCCCTTTGAATACGCCTTCCTGCTGGACGCGCTGAAGAACGAACAGGCCCAGGGCATCACCATCGACACGGCCCGCTGTTTTTTCAAGACCGACAAGCGCAGCTATATCCTGATCGACGCGCCCGGCCACATCGAATTCCTGAAGAACATGGTCACCGGCGCCTCCCGCGCCGAGGCCGCCCTGCTGGTCATCGACGCCTCCCACGGCGTCGAGGAGAACACCCGCCGCCACGGCTATTTCCTGTCCGTGCTGGGCATCCGCCAGGTCGCCGTTCTGGTCAACAAGATGGATCTGGTGGACTACCGCGAAAAGGTCTACCGCGACATCTGCGCGGACTGCCGCGCGTTCCTGGAAAAGATCGGCATCGTTCCCGCCTCGTTCATCCCGGTCAGCGGCATGGAGGGCGACAACATCGCCCTGCGCTCGGACCGGATGCCCTGGTACCGGGGCGACACCGTGCTGGAGCAGATCGACCGGTTTCAGAGCGTCGCCGAGCCGGAGCAGCTTCCGCTGCGCCTGCCGGTCCAGGGAGTCTACAAGTTCACCGGCAGCGGCGACAGCCGCCGCATCATCGCCGGAACGCTGGACTCCGGCATCCTGCGGGCTGGCGACCGCATCGTATTCTGGCCGTCCGGCAAGAAGACCTCCGTCAAGAGCCTCGAGGTCTTCAACGCCCCCGAGCCGGCGGATTTCCGGGCCGGCCAGGCGGCCGGCTTCACCATGACGGAACAGATCTTCGTCCGCCGGGGCGAGATCGCCTGTCTGGAATCCGAGCCCGCGCCGCACGTCGGCGTCCGCGTCCGCGCCAACATCTTCTGGCTGGGGCGCAGCGCCTTCCGCGCCGATCGGCGCTATCACTTCAAGTGCGGCACGGCCAAGGTGGAGATGACGCTGGAGCACATCGAGCGCATCGTCAACGCCTCGAACCTCAGCTGCCAGTCCCGCCAGTACGCGGAGAAGAACGAGGCCGCCGAGTGCATCCTGCGGCTGGACCGGCCCGTGGCCTTCGACCTGGCCGGCGACAACGACGCCACGTCCCGCTTCGTCATCGTCGACGACTATGAGATCGCCGGCGGCGGCATCATCACCGAGGCGCTGAACGAATACGACTACGACACCCGCAACATCCGCTGGTCCGGCGCCGGTCTGTCGGCGGACGAGCGCCTCCGCATCACCGGAAAGCGCGGTCTGGTCGTCTGGATGACGGGCCTGTCCGGGTCCGGCAAGACCACCATCGCCGAAGAGGCCGAGCTTCGGCTGCTGTCCGAAGGGATCCCGGCGTTCGTGCTGGACGGCGACAAGCTGCGCCGCGGCCTGTGCAGCGATCTGGGCTTTTCCGACGCGGACCGCGCCGAGAACATCCGGCGCGCCGCCGAAACGGCCAAGCTGTTCCGCGACGCGGGCGCGGTCTGTCTGGTCACGCTGATCTCCCCCTTCCGCGCCGCCCGTGAATCGGCCCGGCGGATCATCGGAGACGAGTTTTTAGAGACCTACGTCAAGGCGAGCCTTGACGCCTGCATCGCCCGGGACCCCAAAAAGCTGTACAAAAAAGCCCTCGCGGGCGAGATCCGCTCCTTCACCGGGCTGGACTCCCCCTACGAAGCCCCCGAAAGCCCGGACCTGCTGCTGGACACCGAGCGGTGGAGCGAGGAAGAATGCGTCGAGGCGCTGGTCGGCGCCGTCCGGTCCCGCCTCGGCAAGGACGGAAAGGAAGTGCGGGGATGAAGATCGCCGTGATCACCGGCGCGTCCTCCGGCATGGGGCGCGAGTTCGCCCGCCAGCTGGACGCGGACGAACGCTTTGACGAGATCTGGGTCGTGGCCCGCCGGCTGGACCGGCTGGAGGCCCTGCGCGAAGAGCTGCGCGCCCCGGTGCGCCCGCTGGCGCTGGACCTGACCCGGACCGAGGACCTCGAGCGGCTCAAGGCCCTGTTCGAGGCGGAAAAGCCCACCGTCTCCGTGCTGGTCAACGCGGCGGGCTTCGGCCTGTTCCGGCCCTTCACCGGGCTGGATCTGGAGCGCCAGCTGGCCATGATCGACCTGAACGAAAAAGCGCTGGTCTCCGTCACCTATCACGCTCTGCCCTTCATGACCGCCGGCTCGCGGATCTACAACATGGGCTCGCTGTCCGCGTTCCAGCCGGTGCCCTATATCAACGTCTACGGCGCCTCCAAGGCCTTCGTGCTGAGCTTTTCCCGGGCGCTGAACGTCGAGCTGGTCTCCCGCGGGATCCGCGTCATGGCGGTCTGCCCCTTCTGGGTGAAGACCGAGTTTTTCGACCACGCCGTCTCGGACGACACCGTCACCTATTACAGCCGCTATTACGAGGCCCCCGACGTGGTGCGCCGTGCCCTGCGCGACATGAAGCGCGGGCGGGACGTTTCGATCTGCGGGGCCGCCGCGCGGCTCCAGGTGCTGGGCGTCAAGCTGCTCCCCCACCGGTTTGTCATGCGGACCTGGTGCCGCCAGCAGAAAAAGCCGTTCTGAAGGCACCCTCAGCGACAAAAAATCCCGGACGGGACCCTCCGCTTTTCGGAGCGTTCCCGCCCGGGCTCTTTTTTTGCCGGTCTCCCCGGCCCATCCTTCCGGCGCCGCAATGCGTCCTTGTCCTTTTCGCGGGGGCGTGCGCGCCGCAGTCCGGGCCGGAGGGCCCGGCGTCACATGGTCCGGCTGCTGCCGGACGAAGCCGGCCGGACCGTCAGGCCGTAATACGCGCGCAGCTCCCGGCGTTCTTCTTCGGTGATGTCCGCGCCGTCGACCAGCTCGCGGATGGCGTTCAGGTTGTACCCGGTCTCCGTGAAAAAGCGGGCGGCGTTCTTCTTGTCGTTGATAAAGGCCATGACGGACTTCATGGACGACAGCTTCGCCGGCTCGGTATAGGCGCTTCCGCCGGGATAAGAGGCGGCGACGGTCTCCGTGTATACCTTCCAGAACTCCGAGCCGAAGTGCCCCTTCACGCCGTCCTTGATGCCGGACAGATACGCCAGCACCTCGCTGTAGCTCTTGTTCTGCTCACGCATGTTCTTGACCAGCTGCTTGGCCAGATCCACGGCCCGCTCCCGCTCCAGCGGCCCGAAGTCCGCCTCCGCGCCGGTCTGTCCGGAGGCCGTCCCGCTCTGGGTCCCGGTCTTCCTGTCGCCGCCCGAAGCAGACGCCCTGGTCTGTCCGGTCTGTCCGGTCTGTCCGGTCTTTCCGGTCTGTCCGGACCCGCCGCCGGAGCCCGCCGTCCCGGCGGGCCCGGTCCCGCCCGCGCCGGCCGCCGCCGAACGCTGGGCCTCGAGCTGCAGCAGCGTCAGCTCGAGCTTGGCCTTCTGCTCGTCCAGCTGGCGGAGATAAGCCGTCCGGGCCGACGCCGTATCCACCCCCAGGGCCTCGAGCGGGGAAAAGTCCCCGATCTTCGCCGCGTCGTAGGCCTCGTCCAGCGCGGCCCTGCGCGCCTCGGCGGCAGCGCTGTCCAGCTTGGCCTTCTGCAGGGCCGCCGCGTCCAGATAGGCGGCCTTCGCCGCCGTCGTGTCCACTCCAAGGGCTTCGAGTCCGGAAAAGTCCCCGATCTTCGCCGCGTCGTAGGCCTCGTCCAGCGCCGTCCGGCGCGCTGCGGCGGCGGCGCTGTCCAGCTTGGCCTTCTGCAGAGCCGCCGCGTCCAGATAAGCGGCCTTCGCCGCCGTCGTGTCAACCCCCAGGGCTTCGAGCCCGGAAAAGTCCCCGATCTCCGCCGCAGCATAGGCGTCGGCCAGCGCCGAGCGGCGCTCTTCCGCGGCCAGACTGTCCAGCCTGGCGCGCCGCATGGCCTCTTCGTCGCCAAAGGCCGTCCGGGCCGCCGCCGTGTCGAGACCAAGCGCCTCGAGCCGGGAAAAGTCCCCGATCTCCGCCGCGGCATACGCCTCGTCCAGCGCGGCCTTGCGCTCTGCGCTGGCCAGCTTTCGCTGCTCGACGCCGCGCTGGTACTCCTCGGCCGACTGGCGGAAGGCGAACTCCCGGTCGGTGTTGTACTGTCCGAGACCCAGCTTCAGAAGCTGTTCGTCCACGGCGGCGTTCTCCACCGCCAGATCGGACAGCACGCCGAGCCGCTCCAGGCGCCACCGCTCTTCCTCCGAGCGGCGGGCCGCCTCGTTGGCCGCGAGGTCCGCGGCGTACTGATTCTGCAGTCCCAGCCGCACCGTGTCGGAATAGCCGCTGCGGTACAGGCCCGCCGACGCCAGCCCGTTGGCCGCGGCCCGTTGGGCCAGCTGATCCTGCGCGTACAGGCTGCGCGCCGTCCGGTCGTACCCCGCGTCGGCGGCGGCCGCCGCCGAACCGATCTCTTCCAGCCGCACATTGG
>JAEERN010000008.1 GCA_016285815.1 Clostridiales bacterium | reverse complement strand
CGGCGCGGCTCAGCAGCAGGAACGCGGCCGCGGCCGCCGCGCCGGCGGCGGCCAGCAGCAGCCCGACGGCGAGAATGAGCTTCCAGCCCGTTTTCCTTCGTTTCATGGCAAAGCATCCCTTTCGTTCTCTCTGTGTCCTGTAAGGATACGCTCAGTATGGATCGTTTTGGCAAAGAAAAGGCATCAAAACGGCATCAAACGAAAAAAGTCTCCGCGCCGGTGGGCGCGGAGACTCTTTTTGCGTTTCTTCTGTCCGGAAAGGACCGTCCGTCAGGGGGACGGACACGCCGAAAAGACCGCCGGGGCCGTTCAGGCCATGGCGTTGTACTTCAGGGCGATGGCGCTCTTCTTGTGGGCGGCATTGTTTTTATGGATAACGCCCTTGGCAGCTGCCTTGTCAATGGCTTTGATCGCCGCGCCCATTTCCGCGGACGCCTTCGCCTTGTCGTTCTGAGCGCTGGCGAGGTTGAACTTTTTGATAGCTGTTCTGAGCGAAGACTTGATCATACGGTTCTGCAGGTTCTTCGTGCTGTTGACCAAAACGCGCTTTTTGGCTGACTTGATGTTCGGCATTCCGGTACACCTCCTTTGCGACCAAATCACAGTACTTGGTATTATAGCACAGTCCGTCCGGAATTGCAAGGGGTTTCTCCAAAGAAAAAACTTTTTTTTGGTTGCCCCGGACGGGGCGGGCTTGCGTCCGGCCCCGGGGTGTGGTAAGATAGACGCGCGGGCGCGGGCGACCGGCCCGAAACGGCGAAAGACGAAGGGGGAGACGGCGCGGATGAGCGGAGCGGACGGCACGGCGGCGCTGGCGAGGCGGGCGCGGGATCTGGCCGACGCCGCGGACCGGAACGGCCGCGTGACGGCGACGAAATTCCTGACGGAGGAAGAGACGGCCTTTCTGGCCGGGTTCTGCCGCCGCGAGGGGATCCGGGCCGTCTTCGACGGCGGTCGGCCCGGGGCCGAGCGGCGCGTGGCCCTGTTCCTGCCCTTTTGGGCGGACGAGGAGAGCGCCGGGGAAGACAGTCCCGTGGCCGCGCTGAGGTTCTCGTGGGGCGGCGGCGAGGTCTTGACGCACCGCGACTTTCTGGGGGCCCTCATGGCCGCCGGCGTGCGGCGGGACGCCGTGGGCGACATCGCCGTCGCGGAAGGAGAGGCCTTCGTGGTGTGTCTGACGGACGTGGCGGGCTTCATCGCCGAGACGGTGACATCCGCCGGCCGGGCGCGGGTCCGGGCCGTCCCCGCGCGGCGGGAGGAGATCCCGGCCCCGGCGGACGACGGGACGGAGGTGACCGTGTCGCTGGCCTCTCTGCGGCTGGACGCCGTGACGGCGGCGGGCTGGCGCCTGTCCCGGGAGGACGCCAAGGCCCTGATCCTGTCCGGCGCGGTCAGCGTGGACCACGTCCCGGCGGAAAAGCCGGACGCCGAGCTGGGCGAGGGAAGCCTCGTCTCGGTCCGGGGGAAGGGGCGGCTGAGGGTGACGGCCCTGCGGGGGAACACGCGCAGGGGCCGCCTGGCCGTGACCCTGACCCGCTGGGGCGGATAGCGCCGAAAAAACGGCGAAAACGGGGCCGTTTCCCCTGTCGGGGGGAACGGCCCCGCTTTTTTGGCGCGGGGGTCAGCGGACGAAGTGGGTAAAGGCGGTCTCCTCCTGCTCGGGCAGGCCGTACCGCTCGCGGCCGAGGGCGATGGAGCGCATCAGGAACACCATGTTGCGCGCCACGACGCGGGCGTTCTGAAGCCCCTCCTCGTCGGCGGAGATCTCGCCCTTTTCCCGGCCGAAGCCGTTGTTCCAGTACCGGCCGGAGGCGATGGGCATCTGGCTGATGGTGAAATACTTGTTCAGCTCGTCGAAGGCGGCGGTGGTGCCGGCGCGTCTGGCCACGGCGAACGCCGCGCCCACCTTCATGCGCTTGTCGCAGGGAGAGCTGTAAAACAGCCGGTCCAGCAGGGCGACGAGGCTTCCGTTGGCCGAGCCGTAATACACAGGCGAGGCCACCAGCAGCCCGTCGCACGCGGCCAGCTTGTCCGCCAGCGCGTTGACGTCGTCTTTCAGGACACAGGCGCCGTGGGTGTGGCAATAGCCGCAGGCCATGCACCCGCGGACGCCCCTGCTTCCGATGGAATAGAGGTCGTAGGTCACGCCCTCGCGGTCGAAAACGTCGGTCGCCTCTTTCAAAAGGCGGGCCGTGTTGCCGCCGGAGCGGGGACTTCCGTTGAGAATCAGCACGTTCATGATCTCGTCTCCTCCGTATCTTGTCCGTCCTGCGTCAGCCAGCCCAGCCCCTCGCAGGTGAGCCTGTCCGACAGGGCGGCCAGCCGGTCCACGGTCTCTTTCTTCCCGCCCCGGACCCAGCGGCGGTAGATGTTCACGTTGATCGAGTTGAGATGCTCCAGCAGGACGTCCTGCGTGAACCCGTCGAGCCGCCGGAAGGCGGCGGAGCGCCGCCACGTCTCGGCGGACACCTTGTTGATCATCTGCTGGCGGATGTAGGAATAGCTTCCCGCCGAGCAGGTGATCTTTTCATAGGCGAGGCCCTGGCGGCAGGAGAACTCGAAAAAGGCCCGGTTGACCTTTCGGATTTCCCGCGGCAGCGAGAGGTCCCGCACCATGTCGAGATAGGCGGAAGAGATCTCGAACTGAAGCTCCGCCAGCAGGTCGTCCAGCGTCGGATAATAGCGGTAAAACGTCTTTTTGTTGATCCGCGCCCGGTCGCAGAGCTCCCGCACGGTGATCTTTTCGTAGTCCTTTTCGCAGATCAGCTGTTCAAAGGCGCTCTTGATCCCGCCGATGGTCTTGACCACCCGCAGGTCCTCGTTCCCCGTCAGCACCACGTTAGATCCCTCCCCCTTTGCGGCGCGCCCGGCGTCGGGCGCGTTCCCATCATACCAGAAAACGGCGGCGGTTGCAAGCGTTTTTTGCATCGGGGAAGGGGCGAAGGCGCCGCTGGCGGGGTCCCGGGGCGGCGGGAAGGCGGTTTACCGTGCGGGCTCGTAAGCCGGCCGCCAGTCGGCGAACCGGGCGAGCTGGTCCTCGGTGCGGTGATAGTACCGCTTGTTCCGGTCCAGACCGGCGATCCGGGCCATCTCCTCATCCGTCAGAGAAAAGCCGAGGATGTCCAGATTGTCGCGGATGTGCGCCGGGTTCCGGCTTCCGGGGATGACGGCGAAGCCCATCTGCGTGTGCCAGCGCAGGATGACCTGGGCCGGAGACTTGCCGTATTTCCGGCCGAGCTCGGCGAAGAGCGGCTCGTTCAGCAGCGCCCGGTCGCCGTGTCCCAGCGGATACCAGGACATGAGCCGGATGCCAAAACGGTCCAGCGTCCGGCGAAGCTCCGTCTGGGGATAATAGGGGTGCGCCTCGACCTGGATGAACTGGGGGACGATCTCCCAGCGCGCCGAAAGCTCGTCGAGATAGGAGCCCTCGAAGTTGGAGATGCCGATGGCCCGCGTTTTTCCCTCGCGGTACGCCTTTTCCAGCAGGCGGTATCCGGCCGTCCAGTTTCCGGCGGGCTGGTGGAGATACAGCAGGTCCACGCGGTCCGTGCCGAGCCGCTCCAGCGTCTCGTCCACGGCGGCCTCGTTCTCGTATTCGCTGGGCCAGAGCTTGGTGGAGAGGAACACGTTCCCGCGCCCGGCTGAGCTTGCCCGGATGCCGCGCCCGACGGCGCGCTCGTTGACGTAGGCGTTGGCGGTGTCCACCAGCGCGCAGCCCATGTCCAGAGCCTCGCGGACGCTGTTCTCCGCCTCGGCCGGCGAGAGCAGGAAGGTCCCGATGCCGACGCACGGGCAGGAGACGCCGTTGTTCAGAAGGATGGTTTCCATATCGTTCTCTCCCTTCGCCCGGTCACAGAAGGCCGTTGGCCTTCAGCCACGCTTCCACCGGAGCGCCGGCGTCCGCCGCGCGGCTGCCGGTGACGGCCAGCCCCGCCGCGAGCCGTGCCCCGGGGCAGGCCCGG